>NZ_AENZ01000045.1:0-71476 GCF_000183485.2 Alistipes sp. HGB5
TTATAAATGAATCATATACGGGCATCGGAAAAAATAATGTTCTTTTTTTGTGTTTTTCACTGTTAATTTTTTCACAAGTGTAAAAGTTTTTCTACCTTTGTGCGGTTAAAGTCCGCATGCGCGGATTTCGACGGTTAGGTTAAATCTTGGATTTGATGTTTTATTAAAAATAACGATTGCTATGAACAAAATGGATTTGAAAAAGTACGGGATCACGGGTGTGACCGAGATCGTGTACAATCCGTCGTACGACGAACTCTTCCGCGAGGAGACCAAGAAGGGCCTCCGCGGCTTCGAAAAGGGTCAGGAGACCGAAATGGGCGCCGTGAACGTGATGACCGGCGTTTACACCGGCCGTTCGCCCAAAGACAAGTTCTTCGTAATGGACGAGACCACGAAAGATACGATCTGGTGGACTTCCGACGAGTATAAGAACGACAACAAGCCCGTGACCAAGGCGGCTTGGAAAGAGCTGAAGAAGATCGCTGCGCAGGAGCTGTCGGGCAAGAAGCTCTACGTCGTCGACACTTTCTGCGGCGCCAACGAGAACTCGCGTCTGAAGATCCGCTTCATCATGGAGGTGGCTTGGCAGGCGCACTTCGTTAAGAACATGTTCATCCGTCCGACCGACGCCGAACTGGAGAATTACGGAGAGCCCGATTTCGTCGTGCTCAACGCATCGAAGGCCAAGGTCAAGAACTACAAGAAACTCGGTCTGAACTCGGAGACGGCCGTCGTCTTCAACCTCACCGAGAAGATGCAGGTCATCATCAACACGTGGTACGGCGGCGAGATGAAGAAGGGCATGTTCTCCTACATGAACTACCTGCTTCCGCTCAAGGGCATGGCTTCGATGCACTGCTCGGCCAACACCAACGCCAAAGGCGAGACGGCTATCTTCTTCGGTCTGTCGGGAACGGGCAAGACCACGCTTTCGACCGACCCGAAGCGCGAGCTGATCGGCGACGACGAGCACGGCTGGGACGACGACGGCGTATTCAACTTCGAGGGCGGCTGCTACGCCAAGGTTATCAACCTCTCGCAGGAGAACGAGCCTGACATCTGGAACGCCATCCGCCGCAACGCGCTGCTGGAGAACGTGACGGTAGACAAGAAGGGCAAGATCGACTTCTCCGACAAGTCGGTTACGGAGAATACCCGCGTATCGTACCCGATCTTCCACATCGAAAATATCGTGAAGCCCGTATCGAAGGCTCCGGCCGCCAAGAAGGTGATCTTCCTCTCGGCCGACGCATTCGGCGTGCTGCCCCCGGTTTCGATCCTGAACGCCGAGCAGACCAAGTACTACTTCCTCTCCGGATTCACCGCCAAGCTGGCAGGTACCGAGCGCGGCATCACCGAGCCGACTCCGACCTTCTCGGCCTGCTTCGGCGCAGCGTTCCTTTCGCTGCACCCCACCAAGTACGGTGAGGAGCTGGTGAAGAAGATGCAGAAGTCGGGCGCCAAGGCTTACCTCGTGAACACGGGTTGGAACGGCACCGGCAAACGTATCTCGATCAAGGATACGCGCGGTATCATCGACGCCATCCTCGACGGTTCGATCGACAAGGCCGAGACCAAGACGCTGCCCATCTTCGACTTCAAGATCCCGACAGCTCTGCCCGGCGTGGATCCCAAGATCCTCGATCCGCGCGACACCTACAAGAACGCCAAGGATTGGGACGTGAAGGCTGAGGACCTCGCAAACCGTTTCGTGAAGAACTTCGTGAAGTTCACGGGCAACGAGGAAGGCAAGAAGCTCGTAGCTGCCGGCCCGAAGGTTAAGTAATTCCCGATGACTGCGGCGCAGGCCGCGCATCGTCAGAACGCGGAAGCGGGGTATTTCCACCCCGCTTCCGTTTTTTTGCGCATGTAGTGCGCCGTCCGGATCATGCCGTCCGGAGGAACGGACAGAGTCGGCAAAACCGGCAGCCCCGCAGATTCCGCAGCCCCTCCCCGCAGAATCCGTGGAACTTGCGGTGTCGGCGGAATTAGCGGAAGAACGGGCAGAACCCGCGGAGTCGGACGTTTCGAAACCGGCGTTTGCTTTCGGAGTGTAGCCGTGTTTTGCCGGCCCGTAACCTGTCCGGACACAGCCGGCAAGACGAAACGCCCTGCTCCTCAAAGAGCAGGGCGTTTGTGTTTGTCCGCCGTTTGCGGCCGTTTTTCGCAATCCGTGTTATCTGCTGCAGGAACCGTCGGTGCGCAGTCGCTTGGGCATGAAAATCCGGTAGCCGATCGAGACGCCGAGCTTGTTGGGATACCACTCCGACGAGCCGTTGAACGGATCGGGGTTCTCCGGCTGCACCGGACGGTGGGGATACATGTCTACCTTGCCGTCGAAACTGTATCCGTTGTAGTGGCTGTCCATCCATGCCCATCCGAAGAAGGCGTCGAGCAGCCACCGCTCCCCGAACTGGTGTTCGTAACCCACGCACAGGCCGATCATCATGCCGTAGCCTTTGCAGTAGCGGTCTTCGAATTTCAGCTTCCAGCCTTCGATATAGGGTTTCGACATGTCGAAAGCCATCATGCCGATATTGGCGCCCAGATACCAGCCCCGGTTGTGCTCCTTGAAGTAGCGGCGGTATTCGCCCATGAAGATGGCGAAGGTCATATGCTTCCGGTTGATCGACTTCCACGGCGAGACCACGATGTCGGTCTGCAGGGTCGATTTGGGGGATATGGCGAATTCCACAGAGGGGTTTACGACGCCGACCAGCGCATAGAGCGCGTTGAGTTTGACGTAGCCCTGCGATGCTGCGTTCTGTATGCCGAACAGCGAAAACAATACGATCAGGACCGAAATCTTGCGGAATGGCTTTTTCATCGGGACGGAATGTTTAGGAGGGGCAAATATATGAAAAAATCCGGCCAATATACGAATCGGGCCGGATTTTCATGCGGATGAAACCGTTTCAGACGGTCATGATCTCCTTCTCCTTTCTCTGGAGCGCTTCGTCGAGCAGCTTGGAGAATTTTTCCAACAGCTTCTGCGACTGGGTTTCGCCGTCTTTCGATTCGTCTTCGGGCATGCCCTCCTTCTGGGCCTTCTTGAATGCCTCGACGGCGTCGCGGCGGGCGTTGCGCAGGCTGATGCGGGCCGTTTCGGCTTCGCCGCGGATCTGCTTCACCAGCTCCTTGCGGCGCTCTTCGGTCAGGGGCGGAATCGTCAGGCGTATCTGCTCGCCGTTGTTCGAGGGGGTCAGGCCGATGTTCGAGTCGATGATGGCTTTTTCCAGCGGGCGGAGCATGTTCTTGTCCCACGGCTGGATCAGGATCGTCTTGGCGTCGGGAACCGTGACGCTGGCCGCGCCCGATACGGGCACCTGCGAGCCGAAGTAATCTACCATGATGCCGTTCAGGGCGTTGGGCGAGGCTTTGCCCGCGCGCACGTTCAGAAGTTCCTCTTCGAGGTGGTCGATAGCCTTCTGCATACGGCCGGAGGCTTCGTTGAGAATCGTTTTGGTATCCATAGTTATTCGAGTGTTTTTTCGATGGTTTTGATCATTTCGTCGAACTCTTCGGGGTCGTACCCTACCGACGCCAGCACGACCTTGCCGTTGCGGTCGATGACGAAATTACGCGGAATGTAGTTCGACGCATAACGGTCGTAGACGGTCTGCGAGGGGTCGAGACCCATCGGGAAGGAGTAGCCGGTCTTTTCGCGGAACGCCGCCACGGTCTGGTGCGTTTCGCCGCGCGAGATGGGCAGGAATACGAAATCGCGGCCTGCGAAACGGTCGATCACGTCGCTCTGCACGCGCGCCAGCTCCTGCCGGCAGGGCGGACACCACGTGGCCCAGAAGTTCAGCAGGACGACCTTGCCTTTCAGTTCGGCGAGGTCGGTTTTGCCGCCGCCGAACATCTCGACCGTGAAGTCGGGGGCTTTGTCGCCGGCCTTCACGAGCGTCGTCGATTCGACGTCGCCTGCCTTTTTGCTGCTGTTGCCGCCGCATGAAGGCAGCAGCAGGATGACGGCGACGATCGCGACGATCAGCGCCAGCATGATCCATAATTGTCTGTTACTCTTTTTTGTCGCCATGTTTTTTCGTTGTTTTGGTTTGTCGGGCACTTTGTCGCACGGAGTCCGGAGTGCCGGCCGGAAGCTCCTATGAAAGCCCGGTTACGAGCGTTCCGATCTGTTCGCCTGCAAGTACTTTGCCCAGATTGCCCGGCGTGTCCATGTCGAAGACGATGATGCCGAGTCCGTTCTCGCGGCAAAGGGTGAACGCCGTGAGGTCCATGACTTTCAGCCTGCGGTCGAGCACCTCCTCGAACGTGATCCGGTCGAACTTCACGGCCGTCGGGTCCTTTTCGGGGTCGGCCGTGTAAACGCCGTCCACGCGGGTGCCTTTGAGCATCACGTCGGCTTCGATCTCGATGCCGCGCAGCGCCGACGCCGAGTCGGTCGTGAAATAGGGATTCGACGTGCCGCCGCCGATAATCACCACATAGCCCGCTTCGAGGTACTCGATGGCACGGGCCTTGGAGTAGTATTCGCCGATGGGTTCCATGCGGATCGAAGTCAGTACCTTGGCCTTCACGCCGTTGTCCTCCAGTGCCGACTGCAGCGCCAGCGAGTTGATGATCGTGGCCAGCATGCCCATCTGGTCGCCCTTCACGCGGTCGAAGCCCTTCTTGGCGCCGGTGAGTCCGCGGAAGATGTTGCCGCCGCCGATGACGATGCCGATCTGGACGCCCGTCCCGGCGGCCGCCTTGATCTGTTCGGCGTAGGACTGGAGCACTTCGGGCGAGAGTCCGTATTTCTGCGAACCTTGCAGCGATTCGCCGCTCAGTTTGAGGAGTATTCTCTTGTATTTCATGTTGCAATGGATTTACCGTAACGCGAAGATAGAAATTTTTTCGAAAAAAACCGGCATCAATGACTATCTTTACAGAAAATAGACGCCCTCCGGACCGTGTCCGAACAAATTCGGCGCGGTGTCCGGTGCGCACGCTTTTCGACGCCGTTCCGGAAAGGCTGCGTCCGGCCAAAAGGCGGACGGGCTTGCTTTTGTGCCCTGCTTGCATTATCTTTGTCTCGCCATGACGCCGGAAGAATACAGACTGCTTCTACATATCGATTCGCCGGAGGACCTCAAAAGGCTCTCCGCGGAGGAGTTGCGCGCTTACTGCGACGAGTTGCGACGCTATATCGTCGACGAATGTTCGGTAAATCCCGGACACCTCGCGTCGAGTCTGGGGGCTGTGGAGCTGGCCGCCGCCCTGCATTATGTCTTCGACACGCCCGCCGATAAGATCGTGTGGGACGTGGGGCACCAGACCTATGCCCACAAGATCATCACGGGCCGCCGCGAAGCGTTCAAAACCAAGCGCCGGCTGGGGGGCATCAGCGGCTTCCCGCGCATGTCCGAGAGCGAATACGACGCTTTCGGCGGGGGACACGCCTCGGTGTCGATCTCGGCGGCCTTCGGCATGGCCAAGGCGGCCGAACTGCGGGGCGAGAAGTATCGGGTCGTGGCGGTCATCGGCGACGGTTCGATGACCGGCGGGCTGGCCTTCGAAGGGCTGAACAACGCCGGGGCCAGCAAGCGCACCAACCTGCTGGTGATTCTGAACGACAACAACATGGCGATCGATCAGGCCACGGGCGCGCTGAAAAACTACCTGCTCAAGATTTCGACTTCGGTCCACTACAACCGCTTCAAGCAACGGTTGTGGGGCATCCTTTCGCATACGCCGCGCCTGCTGCGTCTCTGCCAGAAGGCGGGCAACGCCGTCAAGCAGGGGCTGCTCAACAAGAGCAATCTGTTCGAAAGTCTCAATTTCCGCTATTTCGGACCCGTGGACGGCCACAACCTCAAGGAATTGGTGCGGACGCTTCGCGCGCTGCGCGATATCGAAGGACCCAAACTGCTGCACGTCATGACCGTAAAGGGCAAGGGCTACCTGCCCGCCGAGCACAACCAGCCCGTCTGGCATGCGCCGGGGCGGTTCAATCCCGATACGGGCGAGCGGATTTCGTCGCCGGGTTCGGCGTCGCGCTATCAGGACGTGTTCGGCGAGACGCTCGTCGAACTTGCCGAACGCGACAGCCGCGTCGTGGGCGTCACGCCCGCCATGCCGTCGGGCTGCTCGATGAATCTGCTGATGCAGGCCATGCCGTCGCGCTGTTTCGACGTGGGCATCGCCGAGGGGCATGCCGTGACTTTCTCGGCGGGACTCGCCGCCGCGGGCATGGTGCCCTTCTGCAATATCTATTCGACCTTCATGCAGCGGGCTTACGACAATGTGATCCACGACGTCGCCATTCAGGACCTTCCGGTGGTGATGTGTCTCGACCGGGGCGGTCTGGTCGGCGAGGACGGCGTGACGCATCACGGAGTCTTCGACATGGCGGCCTTCGGCTGCGTGCCGACACTGGCGATCGCCGCGCCGATGGACGAGCTGGAACTGCGCGGCATGATGTATACGGGACTGCAGTACGGCCATCCCTTCATGATCCGCTATCCCCGCGGCTGCGGCGAAGGCCGGATGTGGCGCGGTGCGCGGTTCGAAACCCTGCCCGTGGGCCGGGGACGCAAGCTCCGCGACGGAGCGGATGTGGCGCTGGTGACCGTCGGGACGGTCGGCAACGCCGCCGCACGCGCCGCCGCACGCGCCGCCGAAGAAGGGGTGAGCGCAGCCCATTACGACCTGCGCTTCGCCAAACCTCTCGACGAGGAACTGCTCCTCGAAGTGGGTGCGAAGTTCCGCCGCGTGGTGACGGTCGAGGACGGCGCCCTGCGCGGAGGCGTCGGCGAAGCCGTCGCGGCATTTTTCAATGCACGCGGGCTGGACGTTTCGGTGCGTTCGCTGGGCATCGGCGACGAGTGGGTCGAACACGGAACTCCGGCTCAGCTCTATGCCCTCTGCGGCTATGACGAGGAGGGTATTCTGAAAGCCCTGCTCGAAACGAAACAGGCGCCGGTCTGCGCCGAATAATATCCGGACTCCTTACATCGTAAACACCCAGTCGTCGGCTTTGCTGAGCGTCGGATTCAGCCGGAAACCCTCCCACTCGAACGCTTTCAGCTGCTGCGGATCGCCGATGCGGTTTTTGAGGATATGACGGGTCATTTCGCCGCGGCACATTTTCGTATAGACCACGACGGTTTTCAGCCGGTCGTCTTCGCGGATGCGGAATTCGGGGGTGACGACCCGTACTTCGCGGCAGATGCGCTTCCAGTCGAACAGCCGCTTCATCTCACTGCTGGCCAGATTGACCAGTATGCCGTCGTCGGCCTTGATCTTCTCCAGAAAGGCGTCCGTCAGTTTGTCCTGCCAATATTCGAAAACCGTCTGCTCGCCGTGGCCGGGCAGTACGGCGTCGCCTTCGAGCCGGTAGGTGCGGATCGTGTCCAGCGGACGGAGCAGTCCGTAAAGGAACGAGGTGATGTTGAGGTGCGCCTGCGCATATTCGAAATCCCCGGCCGTGAAATCCGCCGGAGCGATCCGTTTGAACACGATGCCCGTGTAGGCCGCCAGCGCCGGCAGCGCCCTCTCCGCATTGTCGTGGAAACGGCTGTAGCGGAGCCGGTTCGTCGCGGCGATCCGATGGTTTACGCGCAGGATTTTCGCCAGCTCTTCGGTGGAGAGCGTCGCCAGCTGTCCGGCCAGCTCCCCGGCCTGCGCGCCGTAAAGGGGCGAAGTGGTGCGGGGTATCGGCAGGGAGGTGCTTTCGGCCATCGTTTTGGCACAGGAGAGGAGTATTTGCATGATTTGTCAGTTGTTGTCGCCCGTCTGCTCCGGAAAGCGGGTGAACGGGACGAAGGGCGTCACCGTAAAATCGGCGGTGAGCAGGTAGTCGCGGCGCGGATTTTCCATGTAAACGTTTTTGCAGATGCGGTAACGGGCGTATACGGACGGATAGATGCGCGGCGCGAGCCGGGCCGTGAAGCCGTAGGCGTACTCTTTCGTCTGCCGGGCGTCGCCGGGGACGGGAAATTGCGGGCGGCCGATGCCGATCAGCAGGGAGTCCCATGCGTCGGCGCCCGGCAGTGTTTCCCACCGGCCGTTTTGGAACCTGCAAACGGTGTAGTCCGTCCCGAAATAGACGGTCGAATCGCCGCGGTAGCGGATCGTAAGCCGTATGCAGTCGGTCTCCGCAGGGTAGAAGGCATATTCGGCGTCCATGCTCAGTCCGTCGGGCGGCGGCGTGCCTTCGGGGGCGGGCGGATAGGGCGTCGTGTCGGGATCGAACCCTTCGAGTCGGATCAGGGGGCTGTCGTGCACGTAACGGCGGAAGCGGGCTTTCATCGCCGAGTCGGCCCGGAGCAGGTGGACACGGACGATCCCTGCGGTTTCGTCGGTCCCGGACGACCGGACGGCGTCGGCGATGCTTGCTATTTCCTTGGTTGCGGATGCGCGGGCGGCGTTCGCGCTTCCGTCGAATGTTTCGCGCTCCGGTGTGCAGGCGGCGAATCCCCGGTCGGTCGTGAGCAGGATGTCGAGACGGCGCCACACGCTGTCCTGCAGTTCGCCCAATTCGCGCGCCGTGGGACGGCGCTGGGCGGTCGCCGTACAACCGGCAACGAGCAACAGCGATAACAGGAGCAGTCTCATCGTCAGGCGGGTTATGCTACCGAACAGGGGATGCCGAGCGCTTCGACGCGGGCGGCGATGGCCTGCAGCTCCTCGCGCGGAACCTTTTCGAGCGTCCGGCACGGGGTGTCGCGGTCGAGCGAGTAGACCATGACCTGCCGCGGCCGGATCTCTTCGATCAGCCGCAGCCATGCCGAGACCTCCTCTTCGGTCGTGTTGTCTGTTTTCTGTCCGTCGCATTCGCCGCGCAGGAACATGGTCTGCACGGTCAGGCGTCCGTCGAAGCCCTTCATCTGCTCCACGACGCCGCGGACGGTGTAGGCGGGGCTTTGGGGGTTGTTCATCAGACGCGCCGTGGCGTCGAACGCCGAGTCGAGTTTGAGAATGTTGTTGTCCACCCGCAGCAGGGCGCGGCGCACCTCTTCGCGGTGGAGCTGGGTGGCGTTCGAGAGCACCGAGACCTTGGCCGACGGGCACAATGCGTCGCGCAGGGCGATCGTATCGCCGATCACCGCTTCGAATTCGGGATGCAGGGTCGGCTCGCCGTTGCCGGCGAAGGTGATGACGTCGGGCGGCGTGCCGTCCGCCACCATGCGGCGCAGCGTCGCTTCGAGCTGCGTGCGGACATCTTCGCGGGCGTTGAATCGCCGTCCGCCGGGGTGTTCGGCGTTCCAGCCGCATTCGCAGTAGATGCAGTCGAACGAGCAGAGTTTCGAATCGGTCGACAGGAGGTTCACCCCCAGCGAAAGGCCCAGCCGCCGTGAGTGCACCGGGCCGAAAATGATGTCGTGAAATAGTGATGTCATGATGCAAAAATACAAAATCGTTCGGAATTATAAATTTATGGCATTTTTAAAAATTATCATTGATTTTGTTTTTTCTTTTTGAAAAAATTGTAACATATCATTATTCCAAATACAATAATCGTAATTATACCTATTATTGGGAGGTCTTCTTCTGGTATGTCATATTCCGAAAGGATTATGCTAAAAAGGAATATAATAACTAATATTAGGCATCCCATATTCATTGATTGTAAAAAGCAACCTTCTGTTTTGGGAAAGAAGCTGTGATTACTAATTTGATATCCGCATTTGGGGCAGTGAGGAGCCTGATCTGAAATGCTATTCCCACATTCTGGACAATTGATTAGTGCCATAATTAAAAAATCTATTTTGTTATAGTTAGTCGATAATATGTATAATGTTTTTCGTAATACTTGCTTTTGATTTTTTCTTGAGATAAATTGACTGTATATGTTGAAAATGTCCAGTGAAATGAATTTAGGGGTGGTTGCGAACCTAATATTTTAGATAAATGATTTTTGAGTAGAATAATATTTGATGTTTGAACTAATATTGTATCATCATATAATGGTTCGATTAACATCGATAAAGTATGTAATTTATTATTGACAAATTTGGGTTGAATATCAAAGATTATGGAAAACGATTGTGTGCTAGTAAAATTGCCAACTGAATTATCATGAACGGTTATGTTCTGGGTTTCAAACCAATGCATGCAATATGTGTTGTTATCCCATATCGACATTTTGCCACTGTTCTTATATTGTTTGATAAGTGAATTATATTCTAATTTAGACATTCCAAGATGAAATCCGAGAAGAATATTTGGTGAAATTGTAGATATTCTATCTTCTTGTTGAGTGTTTTGTTTTGACTCTGCGTTTTGTTGTGTTGGTATTTTTTTGTGTTTGTTTTGTGCAGAAAAAATAGTGATGGCACTCCCAATTATACAGCCACCCAAAAGGAATAAGAGGATTTTATTCATAAGATTGTTTTTTTTTGCGAGACCGCTGACTCCTTTACGATCATTTGTTAAAAAAAGAAGTGTGGAGTCTATTGCCTATCTGTTAGGAGGTTCTGGTAAACCTTGAGTCAAATAAACAATACTCCACACCTGCGAGTATGGAATATTGTTTCGCATACGATTGCAAGTGAATGAGTGTTATTGTTTTTCTTGACTCTATGAAATTTACCAGATTTCCTAACAAGAATAAAAGCAAAACACTTTCATCAAAATATGTCTGTCTATGAAGACAACACAAAGATACGAATTATTTGTTAATGATGCATATGAATTGAAAAAGCTAAGTAATTTTCCTATCTTTACAAAAATCATTCTCCTATGAAATTCAGGTTCGGACTGCTGCCGCGCGTCGTACTGGCCATCGGGCTGGGCGTAGGATGCGGCTTTTTCTTTCCCGAATGGGCGACGCGCATCGCGCTGACGTTCAACGATATTTTCGGGCAGTTCCTCTCGTTCGTCATTCCGCTGCTGATCCTTGGTCTGGTGGCGCCGGGCATCGCCGATCTGGGGAAGAACGCCGGGTGGCTGCTGGCCGTCACGGCGGCGCTGGCCTATGCCTTCACGCTTTTTTCGGGCTTCGGAACCTATTTGGTGGGGCGGGCGGTCTTTCCCGCGCTGCTCGAAGGCTCGCAGGCCGTGCTGCCCGACGATGCGGGCGCGGCGCTTACGCCCTATTTCACGGTTCAGATGCCGCCGCTGTTCGGCGTCATGTCGGCGCTGGTGCTGGCCTTCGTGCTCGGACTGGGCATGGCCTATACCCATAGCGTGAAGCTCAAGGGGGTGATGGACGAATTCAAGGGGATTATCGAACGCGTGATCGGCAGCGTCATCATTCCGTTGCTGCCGTTCTATATCTTTGGCATTTTCCTCTCGATGACCCGGTCGGGGCAGGTCGCGGGCGTGCTGGGCGTCTTCGTGAAGCTGATCGCGGTGATCTTCTGCATGACCGTCGTGCTGCTGCTCGTGCAGTTCTCCGTCGCCGGACTCGCGGCGCGCAAAAATCCGCTACGGATGCTCCGCACGATGCTTGCGGCTTACGTCACGGCGCTCGGAACGCAGTCTTCGGCCGCCACGATCCCCGTGACGCTGGCGCAGACCCTGAAACTCGGCGTGCGGCCCGAAATCGCATCGTTCGTCGTGCCGCTCTGCGCGACGATCCACCTCTCCGGTTCGATGATGAAGATCGTCGCCTGCGCGCTGGCCGTGTCGATGATCGCCGGACTGGAGCTGCCGGCCGGAACGTTCGTGGGATTCATCCTGCTGCTGGCCGTGACGATGATCGCGGCTCCGGGGGTGCCGGGCGGGGCGATCATGGCCGCGCTGGGACTGCTGGAGTCGATGCTGGGATTCGACGAAACGCTCGCCGGACTGATGATCGCCACCTATATCGCCATGGACAGTTTCGGCACGGCGACCAACGTCACGGGCGACGGCGCCGTGGCGGTGATCGTCGATGCGATCGACCGGCGGCGCTGAAAACCGTTCCGGGGCCGCCGAAAGCGGCCTTTTTTCTTTTTATACCTGTGTAAATAAGTATAAATGCGTACCCGTGCCGAATAAAAAACGGCTAATTTTGATGGCTAAAAAGGTTTTTTTGTACTTTTGCGCGTCCGGAACGGAAACTAACATTAAATTATATACATTATGGTTGATATTTTTGCACGCCTTGAAAAAAATGCAGGCGGACCTATCGGTCAGTACATGTCGTACGCCCACGGATATTTCGCGTTCCCCAAACTGGAGGGCGAGATCGGTCCCCACATGGTTTTCCGGGGCAAAAAGATGCTCAACTGGAGTCTGAACAACTACCTCGGTCTGGCAAACCATCCTGAGGTGCGCAAGGCCGACGCCGAAGGCGCAGCCAAATTCGGTATGGCGGCCCCGATGGGCGCCCGTATGATGAGCGGTCAGACCGTTTATCACGAACAGCTCGAACGCGAGCTGGCCGAGTTCGTCGGCAAGGAGGACGCTTTCCTGCTCAACTTCGGTTATCAGGGCATGATCTCGATTATCGACTGCCTGCTGACGCCGCGCGACGTGGTCGTCTACGACGCCGAGGCGCATGCCTGCATTATCGACGGTCTGCGTCTGCACAAGGGCAAGCGTTTCGTGTACGGACACAACGACATGGATTCGCTGCGTCTCCAACTGCAGCATGCCACGGACCTCGCCGAGGAGCAGAAGGGCGGCGTGCTCGTGATTACCGAAGGTGTCTTCGGCATGAAGGGCGATCTGGGCAAACTCGACGAGATCGTGGCGCTGAAGAAGGATTTCCAGTTCCGTCTGCTGGTGGACGACGCGCACGGCTTCGGTACGATGGGCGAGGGCGGCCGCGGTACGGCTTCGCATTTCGGCGTGACCGACGGCGTGGACGTGCTGTTCAACACTTTCGCCAAGTCGATGGCCGGTATCGGCGCATTCGTCTGCGGTCCCCGCTGGCTGGTGAACCTGCTGCGTTACAACATGCGTTCGCAGCTCTACGCCAAGTCGCTCCCGATGCCGATGGTCATGGGCGCGCTGAAGCGTCTGGAGCTGATCCGCAACCATCCCGAATATCAGCAGAAGCTGTGGGAGATCGTCCGCGCGCTCCAGAACGGCCTGAAGGAAAACGGATTCGAGATCGGCGTGACCAACTCGCCCGTAACCCCCGTCTTTATGAAGGGCGGTATCCCCGAAGCGACGAACCTGATCGTCGATCTGCGCGAGAACCACGGTATTTTCTGCTCGATCGTGATCTATCCGGTGATCCCGAAGGGCGAGATCATCCTGCGTGTGATCCCCACCGCAGCCCATACGCTCGACGACGTGAACTATACGATCGCGGCGTTCAAGTCGGTGCGCGACAAGCTCGAAGGCGGCATTTATGCCCAGATGCCGATTCCGGTTCGCGCCGACGAAGGCTTCAAGGTCCGCTAATCGGGATTCGCTCTGAGGGCGATCCGTATATAGATAAGGCTGCCATTTCCGGCAGCCTTATTTTTGTTGCCGTTCGCTGCGGGGCGTTGGCGCCGGGCATGCCTGCGCGATCGCATCTGCACCGGCGTTTCTTTTTTTGCGTTTCGGGCGGCGCAAGAGTAATTTTGCGACAAAATTCGCCGGAAAATTTTGCAGAATAAATTTTTCGGTTTATATTTGCAGTCCCGAAACGCAGGTTTCGAAGCCCGGAGCCGAGGTGCGGATGCAGTTGTCCCGCCCGTCCGAAAACGATAATTGCGGAAATAGCTCAGTTGGTAGAGCGCAACCTTGCCAAGGTTGAGGTCGCGGGTCCGAGTCCCGTTTTCCGCTCTCGGTAAGTGGTTGATAATATACTGATTATCAGCCACTTTTCGTTTTTCGGAAAATACGGAAGACGGGCGAGGTGTTCGCCGCGGCAAACTGAACGACGGATAAAACAAACCGGGCATTGGAGTTATAAACTGCTCCGATGCCCGGTTATTTATTTGATTAGTTTATTTCTTTGGTTCTTTTGGATAAGTCATTTCTCCGAAAAATTCTTTGAGGGATAAATTATAATATTTGCAGAATTTTATAATCGTCCCTAACGTCGGCAATTTTCGGCCATGTTCATAGTGGGAAAGATGCAGATGTGCATTTTCTGTCAGAAACTCCTGTGTATGATTGTGTTGCTCTCGAATCTCACGCATCCGACAAGCAACTAAATCTAATAATATTTGATCTGGAAGTTTCAGTATTCTATAATTTTTACAAAAAAATGGATTTATTTGTGAAAATAGTCGGTCTGTGTAGACCGACTTACGTCTTTTTTATTACATTTGTAAATGGAATATTAGAAACTGAATACAGAAATTATGCTAACTTTGCATTTATATAGCTCGGCATAGCCGACGGACATAATAAAGAGCAGCAACTCTTTATACCGTGCCAGTAAAAATTGGGAATTTTTAAGCGAAGGTATAAATGTTGCCAGCCCTTGTTTTGTTCCGTCCTTTGTGGACGGAACCTGCAAGGGCGCGGTGCATTTCTTCGCTACGGTATCCCAATGCCTTCTGGCCGGAATGTTATCGCGTCCCTTGCTTTTTTTATGCCCTTGCGGGACGCGGATTCACACCAACGAAAACCGAAGAAAATGTCCCGTCGCATCCGATTCCGGAATTACCCGAAAGCCCAAAATCCCCATTATATTTTACTGCTCTGGCACAATACGGGCCGGACGTTCCTGCCGTTCGATTTCGCGCGGCAGGACGTCCGTTTTTGGGCCGGGGAGCGGGGGAACGCCCTCACGCCGCACGATCCGGCGCGGCGGGCGTCATAAGGCTCTCTGAGCGACACGTACAATCCCGCATTCCGGATGCAGCCGGCAGGCATTGCGCCGGAAGCGGTCCCTGAAATCTGGCAGCCGGGGCGGTCTCCGCATTGAATTCTTCATTAAGTGAAGTTGCGTCACTTGTTCGGTCGGAGCCGCCCCTTTTTTCAAACTGGTGTTCCGGCCGTAAAACGGCACGTGCATTGATGAACAACGCAAAAATTCCACGATGAACCAGCACGATCCCGATTCCGAACAAGCCCTGCGGGCCATCGACCGCTTTTACGCGATGCAGGTTAGTATCTGCATCGCGGCATTGGGCAGGATGCGGTCCGCGGAGCTGGCCGACAAAAACATCATCCTGCGGGCCATTATGTGCGACATGCCCGACTGCGGCATCTGCGCCGATCCCACGGCCGAAGATTACGGCGTCGATTTTTGGGTCGACCGGGCGGAATATGTCAACGACACGACGTTCAATCTCTATGTCACGCAGGCCGAAGAGAACGTGCTGTGGAACATCGAGAAAAAAGGCCAGAAACCGGGGCGTCTGGTGGCTCCGCAGCAGCGGATCACGATGCGGACCGACGGGATAAGCAGGCCCCCGTATATCCCGCTTATCTACCTGACGGTATTAAGTTCCAAACTGATGGCGATGGCTATGTCGGACGTGCTGCCGAACGTGGATTTGTCCACCTATTACGACGAGCGGGTGATGGCGTCCTTGGGGGAGCGCATAGCAGGGGTATTGGACAGGATGACTGAAATGCAGGACGGGGAGGAGGAGGGCGGAAATCCGGTAAGCTGAAACGCTGCGGACCGAAAAAACGGGACGGACCCGAAAGCCCGTCCCGCCGCTGAAAAAGTTGGCGTCACCCCTGTTCTACAGGTTCTTTTTTCCACTCCTCCGGTTTTTCCCGCCGGACGGGGTGTTTCATCCGCTCAAGTTCGCGCTCCAGCAGTTTGTCCACCAGCTTGAGTTGGGCTTGCCGGGCCTCGAACGGCGTGGGCGGAATGTCCGAAACGTCCATCTTCAGATAATCCAGATAACTCTGATAAGAAATGCCGAAGATGTAACGTCCGAGCCGTTTCCAAACCCGTTTGTGGCATTTCGCCTTGTATTCGGGTTCATAATACATTTGGTCAAATTCCTGAACCGCCTTGACTCTCAGGTGCATATATGAATTATTGCAACTCATAAAATAAAAAAAATAGTTTTTGAGCGATATTGCTCACTAAAATTTACGCAATTAATTGCGGTTCAGGTTAAAAGAGAAGTCCCTCAATTCCTCTCGCGTGGAGAGCCTGCAAAATTGGTATTCGGCTGGCAGGAAGGTCCAATAATTATACTTTCTCAGATCCGCCGAGGAGGTTTCCAGACAGATGCGGTTCTCGGCGTCCCGATTGCCGACGATTCCCCATAGCGACGTTCGGCTGTCGCAGCCGGGATCTGTCGTATGGAACAAATAGACGTCGCCGATGCGGAATTTGCAGGTTTTTATGGTCATATCAGGTTCGTTAGGGTTTTATGGCGGCAAAGGTGAAAATCCTGAAGCAAACCTCCAACTTGCGTGGTAACCGTTACGACATTAATCTGTTGGGGAGGGGCAAATGAAAACTCCGGATGTGCATTCGCATCCGGAGTTTCCTCTGTTTTTCGGTTCTTCGTTTCCGCTTCCCGTCATTCGGCTTTCAGCTCGACGACGACGCTGCGGGCGCGGTCCGTCGAGAAGAGTTTCAAACCTGCCTTCATCAGGTAATCGCCGCTTACGACGCGGTCGTTGTGCTCGATACGCGGATTCTGCCCCGGCATGAGGTTTATTTCGCGGATGCGGTAGCGCAGATCGGGGGCCAGTCCGGTCAGCCGTACGGAGGGCAGCTGCTCCCCGTAGCGCGGATTGAGGTCGTAGGCGAAGACTACGGAGCCGGTCCGGCGGTCGGTGCCCGAAAACAACAGCGGCATCACCGGGGCCGAGACGGCGACGATAAGCGCGAAGACGCCCACCGTCCACCCCGCCTGCGGAACCGTCACCCCGAAAGTTTCGGCGATCTGCGGGATAATCCCGACGACGCCCATTTCGGTGTTGATGATGCCGAAGACGCCGAAGGTCAGGATTGCAACCAGTCTTCCCGGACTGTATGCGAGCCGTTTTTTCATGGTCGTTCCGTCTTATTTCAGGCTGTTTCCGAAGAACTCTTCCAGCTTGTCGAACGGGATCAGCCCCGTGCGGTCGTAGAGATCGACGTGCCCCGCGCCCGGTACGACATACAGCTCTTTCGGCTCGGCGGCCCGTCTGAAGGCGTCCTCGCTGAATTCGCGCGAATGGGCGTTTTCCCCGACGATGAAGAGCAGCGGACGCGGCGAGATGGTCTCGATGTCGTTGAAGGGGTAGAAGTTCATGAACTTCACGTTGCTTGCGAGCGTGGGGTGCGTGGTCGTCCGGTGCGTCGCCCCTTCGGGCGTGAACTCTCCGCGCGGCGTGCGGTAGAAGGCGTAGAATTCCCGCTCGACCGGGGTGGAGTTTTCCGTCAGCTCGTCTGCCGTGCCGCCGGTGTATGCGGTTTCCCCGCCCGTAAACTCCGCGTAGCGCTGTTCCGCCGCTTCGGCCAGTATCCGCTTCCGCTGCTCAAGTGTCAGGGCGTTTTTCAGTCCGCTGCGGCTGGCTGCGCCCATGTCGTACATGCTCACCGTGGCGACGGCTTTCAGCCGGGGATCGATCTTCGCCGCGCTTACGGCGAAACTTCCGCTGCCGCAGATTCCGATTGCGCCGATGCCGCTGCGCTCGACGAACTCCCGCGTTCCGAGGAAATCCGCCGCCGCGCTGAAATCCTCGGCGTATATCTCCGGGGAGACCGTGTTGCGCGGCTCTCCCTCGCTGTCGCCCCAGAATGACAGGTCGATGGCGAGCGTGACGAATCCGCGTTCGGCCATTTTGATCGCATAGAGGTTCGCAGCCTGCTCCTTGACGGCTCCCATCGGGTGGCCGACGATGATTGCGGGACGTTTTTCGCCCGGTTTCATCTCCTTGGGCCGGAAGAGGTTGGCGCCGACCTTCATTTTGTACTGGTTCGGGAAGGATACCTTTTCTGCGGTTACCGCATCGCTTCGGTAGAAATTGTCCGCATCCGTTTGTGCGGAGGAGATGTTGTGCATCATAATAAGTGTTGTCGTTAAAATTAGAATCCGTTTCATATTTTTTTATCGGTGATTTCCACGTTGCAAAATTACTTGCCGAAACGCTTCGGGCCGGTATCCGGATTACGGATGAAATTACCCGGATTACGGTTTTTGAAGCTGAAGCGAATCTGCTGTCTGACAGACGGCTACCTCGATTACGGATAAAGTTACCCCGATTACTGTTTCGCGCCGACGCCCGCACCGCGTACGGGAAAAAGCGCTATCTTTGCGTATGGAAAAACCGAGCTGTATGGACGAAATTCTGAAGATCGATACGATCGACCGCTACAACAAACTCTTCGGATTCGAGACCCGCCACCCGCTGGTGGGCGTGGTCCGGTTCGACACGGCCGAAAGTCAGGGAAACTACCGGATGACGATGGGATTCTACTCGGTTTTCCTCAAGGAGACGCGGGGCTGCCGAATCAACTACGGGAAGACGGGGTATGATTTCGACGACCAGACCGTGGTCAGCATCGCTCCGGGACAGACCGTCGGCTATACCGATATCGAAGGGATTCCCACGAAGTCCGTCGGACTGCTGTTTCATCCCGACTTCATCCGCGGCACGTCGCTCGGACGGAAAATCAGGAAATACACCTTTTTCTCTTACGAAGCCAACGAAGCCCTGCACCTGTCGGAAGAGGAGCGGACGATCGTGCTCGACTGCCTGAAAAAGATCGAAATGGAGCTGCGGCACGCCATCGACAAGCATTCGAAGGGGCTTATCGCCACCAATATCGAGCTGCTGCTGGACTATTGCATGCGTTTTTACGAACGCCAGTTCGTGACGCGCGAAGACCTGAACCTCGATGCGCTGGCCCGTTTCGAACGACTGCTGGACGATTACCTCTCGGAGGGCGTCGCCGCGAGGGAGGGACTGCCGTCGGTGCGCTATTTCGCCGACAAGATATGCCTTTCGCCCAACTATTTCGGCGATCTGGTCAAAAAGGAGACCGGAAAATCGGCGCAGGAGTATATCCAGCTGAAGATGATCGACGCGGCGAAAGAGAGCCTGCTCGACCCGGACAAGACGATCGGGCAGGTGGCCGGCGAACTGGGATTCCAGTATCCGCAGCATTTCGTCCGCTTCTTCAGACGGTATGCCGGCTGCACGCCGAATCAGTATCGGACGCGGGGATAAGGGGCGGCATGCCCGACCGGCGGCTACCTGCCGATCCGGTAGGCCGAAGGCGTCATGCCCGTATGGCTCTTGAAGTATTTGCCGAAGAACGACTGGTTGGAAAAATTCAGGTAATAGGCGATCTCCTGAATGCTCATCGTGGAGTATTTCAGCAGGTTCTTGGCTTCGAGCACGACGTAGTCGTCGATCCACTCGACGGCCGTCCGGCCGCTGGTCTTGCGGATGAGCGTCGTCAGGTATTTGGGCGTCAGGTTCAGCTGTCCGGCATAGAAGCCCACCGATCGCTCCTGCGTGTAGTGTTTGCCCAGAATATTCATGAACTGGCTGAAATACTCGTCGTTGCGGCTGCGCGCCGAGATCTGCCGCTCTCCGCTCGTTTCGATGTGACGTCCGATGACGCGGCACACCTTGTAGGCCAGCGTCCGGATGATCGAACGTATGACCTCGGCGGAATAGACGTCCGCCGGCATCTCCGTACCCTCGGCGCCGAGTTCCTCGAACGACCGGGTGATTCCCGTCCACTCCTTTTCGTCGAGTTTGAGACAGGGCTGCTTCTCCACGTGCAGGAACAGCTGCGAGAGCAGCCTGATGTCTATGTTGATGCGCCTGATGAACTCCTCTTCGCAGATCACGGCGTGCAGCGCGATCTCCTCGGTCGATTCGGCTTGGATGATCGACCCCGGCAGGTGTACGAAGATCGAATTCTCCGTGAGCGTATGCCGCGTCAGGTTCGAGGTGAAGGTTCCCGAACCTTTGGAACAGAGCAGGATGACGAAGGCGTCGATGCGCGTCGGATAGCGGAACAGGTCGATGTCGATTTCGTCCTGCACGTTGACGCGCGACGCGATCAGACAGCCGTCGTAGCAGATGTCTCCGGGACGGCGGCCGCAGACGTCGATCAGCGTGGCGAGCGAAAAGCTCTGGATATCCTTTTCGTTCATTTTGTCGTGGATTTTTCGTACAAATATAACAATTTGCCGGTCGATATTCGCCGAAAGGTTCAAAATCGAACGAATCGACGAGTTTAGCCGACACGGCGGCCTTTTCTGCCGCTCCGCAAAAAGGGAACTTTGCATCGAAAAACTGTAAACCAATGAAACGAACGATTTTCTGGGCCTTGCTGCTCATTGCGGCGGGCTGTTCTTCTCCGAAAAACACCCGGACGGCCGATCCGCTGCGGGTGACGACGATCGTCGCCGCGCCGTCGGCCGGCTTCGGCGCGGCCGTGTACGTAGGTTCGGTCGAGGAGGAGGCTTCGGCATCCCTGAGTTTTCCCGTCGCCGGGACTGTCGCCCGCACGCTGGCCGACGAAGGACAGCGCGTGCGGAAAGGGCAGCTGCTGGCCGAACTCGATTCTACTTCGGCCCGGCAGACCTTCGACGCCGCGCGGGCGTCGCTGGAGCAGGCCGAAGACGCCTGCGGGCGTCTCCGCCAGCTGTACGAGGCCCAAAGTCTGCCCGAAATCAAATGGGTCGAAGCGCAGACCCGGCTCCGTCAGGCCGAGTCGCTTTTCGAAATCGCCAAGAAGAACCTGAGCGATTGCGCGCTGTACGCTCCGTTCGACGGTGTGGTCGGCGAGCGGCGGGCTTCGGCCGGCGAGACGGTGCTGCCGGGCGTTCCGGTGATGAACCTGCTGCAAATCGGAACCGTCAAGGTGCGCTTCTCCGTCCCCGAACAGGAGATCGCCGCGATCGGCGCCGACAGCCGCATGCGGATAACCGTTCCGGCGCTCGGCGACCGCACGTTTCAGGCCGGAAAGATCGAAAAGGGTGCCGTGGCCAATCCTGCGGCGCACACCTACGACGTGCGGGCCGCGCTGGCCAACGCCGGGGGCGAGCTGCTGCCGGGCATGGTCTGCCGCGTGGAGGTTTCGCCTGCGGGTGCCGCCGAGCAGATCGCGCTTCCGGTGCGCGCCGTACAGCAGGCGGGCGACGGAAGCCGTTTCGTATGGACCGTGCGCGGCGACTCGGCCGTGCGTACGGCCGTGACGACGGGCCGTCTGGTGAACAACGCTGTCGTGCTGGAGGACGGCGTCCGGAGCGGCGACCGGATCGTGGTGGACGGCATGCAGAAGATCGGCGAAGGCAGTAAAGTCGTGTGGTGATGGGACGCTCTGCCAATATCATATCGTGGTCGATGCGCAACTTCCGCATCACCTTCCTGCTCGTGGGCTGCCTGTTCGTTTTCGGCATCTACGGACTGGTTCACATTCCCAAGCAGGAGTTTCCCGAATATACGATCCGTCAGGGCGTTGTGGTGGGCGTTTATCCGGGCGCCACGAGCGAAGAGGTCGAAGAACAGCTGGCCAAGCCGCTCGAACAGTTCCTGATGACCTACAAGGAGGTGAAGCGTTCGAAGACCACCTCCACCTCGCAGAACGGCATGTGTTACGTGATGGTCGAGCTGAACGACGACGTGAACGACAAGGACGAAGTGTGGTCGAAGATCAAGCACGGCCTTGCGGCGTTCAAGATGCAGCTTCCCGCGGGCGTCGCGGCGCTCGTGACGAACGACGACTTCGGCGACACCTCGGCCCTGCTGATCACCCTCGAATCGGACACGCGGTCGTACCGCGAACTGAAAGGGTACATGGACGACCTGAGCGACCGTCTGCGCCGCATCGAGTCGGTCTCGAACCTGCGGCCTTACGGCGTTCAGCAGGAGCAGATCTCGGTATATGCCGATCACGACCGGCTGGCGGCCTACGGCATCGGCGAGAAGGTGCTCTCCGCGGCGCTGGCTTCGCAGGGGCTGACCCCGGCGGGCGGCTCGGTGAGCAACGGCGAGACCGAAACGCCGATCCATATCGCGCCGTCGCTGGCCGGGGAGCGCGAGGTCGCGGAGCAGATCGTCTGGAGCGACCCCGAAGGCCACGTCCTGCGTGTGAAGGACGTGGCGCGCGTCGTGCGCGAATACGACGATCCGGACAGCTATATCCGTAACAACGGCCACCGCTGCGTGCTCCTCTCGATGGAGATGCGCGGGGGATACAATATCGTGGAGTACGGCCGCGAAGTGGACGAGGTGCTGCACGCTTTCATGGAGGAGGAGCTTCCGTCCGACGTTGCGGTGCAGCGCATCGCCGATCAGGCCAAGGTCGTCGGCGACTCCGTGCATTCGTTCCTGCGCGACCTGTTCGTGGCCATGGCCATCATCATTCTGGTCATGATGCTGCTCTTCCCGCTGCGGTCGGCCGTCGTGGCGGCCGTCACGATTCCGCTCTCCACCTTCATCTCGGTGGGCGTCATGTATTTGTGCGGCATTCCGCTCAATACGGTGACCCTTGCGGCGCTGGTTGTCGTGCTGGGCATGATCGTCGATAATTCGATCGTGGTGATCGACGGCTACCTCGACTACATCGGACGCGGCCACTCGCGCTGGTATGCGGCCGTCGAGAGCGCAAGGGAGTTTTTCCCGTCGCTGCTGCTGGCGACGATCTGCATCTGCATGATTTTCTACCCGATTCTGTTCACCATGACGGGCATGATGCGCGACTTCCTGACCTATTTCCCGTGGACGATCACCATCAATCTGATGGTTTCGCTGCTGCTGGCCGTGCTGGTGATTCCGTTCCTCGAAATCGTGATCATTCCGGCGGTTCAGCCCCGCAAGGAGGGGCGTAAGAGCGTTACCGACCGTGTCCACGACGTTTACCGGCGGGTGCTGGCGTGGACCTTCCGTCACGGGTGGCTGACGATTTCGCTGGGCCTTGCCTCGGTGGCCGTTTCGCTGGTGCTGGCCACGCAGCTGAAACTCCGCATGGTGCCCTTCGCCGACCGCGACCAGTTCGCCGTGGAGATCTACCTGCGGCCCGACACCCCGCTGGAACGGACCGGAGCCGTCGCCGATTCGGTTTACCGGATGCTGCGGGCCGACGGGCGGGTGAAGTCCGTCACTTCGTTCGTGGGTTGTTCGTCGCCGCGTTTCCAGATGAGCTACGCTCCGCAGATCGCGGGTAAGAACTATGCCCAGTTCATCGTCAATACCACCTCGATCGACGATACCGAGGATATCCTCGACCGATATGCCGACGCATGGGCCGACCGTTTCCCCGAAGCCTACGTCAAATTCAAACAGCTCGACTACCAGAACGTGCCGTCGCTCGAATTCCGCTTCTACGGCAGCGACATCGACTCGCTGCGCGCCGCGGGCGACCGGCTGATGGACCGCATGCGGCGGATGCCCGAACTGATGTGGGTGCACTCCGATTATGAGGATCCCCGTGCGGTCGTCGATGTGCGGCTCGACCCCGTCACTGCGCCGCAGCTGGGCGTCACCCGGACGCTGGCGGCCGTCAATCTGGCCCTCGCCGCCGGAGACGTGCCCGTAGGGGCCGTCTGGGAGGGCGATTACAAACTGCCCGTCGTACTCAAAAACGACGTGCGCCGGGGCGAACGCTCGCTCTCCGATGTCGGGGACACCTATGTCTCTTCGCCCGTGCCCGGCGTCAGCGTACCCCTGCGGCAGATCGCCGACGTCGGGCCGGCGTGGAGCGAGAGCAAAATCGTGCACCGCAACGGCATGCGCTGCCTGACGGTCACCGCCGACCTCAAACGCGGCGCCAACGCCATGCGTGTCAATTCGCGCATAAGCGAGCTGATCGACAAGGAGCTGACGCTTCCGGCCGGCATTGCGACCGAGCTGGGCGGAGCCTACGAATTCGACTGGGAGACGATTCCCCCGATCGCGTCGGGACTGACCATTTCGCTGGTCATCATCTTCTTCTTCATTCTGGTCAATTTCCGCAAGTTCGGCATTACGCTGGTGGTCATGGCTTCGATGTCGCTCTGTCTGTTCGGGGCGGTGGTGGGGCTGCGGATCGCCGACTTCACCATCGGACTGACCTCGGTGCTGGGCTTCATCACCCTGCTGGGCATGATCGTCCGCAACGTGATTCTGATGTACCAGCATGCCGAAGACAAACGCAAGGTATGCCACTGGTCGGGGCGTCTGGCGGCCTACGACGCCGGCAAGCGGCGTATGGTGCCGATCTTCCTCACCACCGCCACCACCGCCGTGGGCGTCGTGCCGATGATGCTGAGCGGAAGCACCTTCTGGGCGCCCGTGGGTATTACGATCTTTGCCGGAGGCATCGGTTCGCTGATCCTCGTCGTTACGATACTTCCGGTGCTCTATTCCAAAATCTACAAGTGATGAAAAAAGCCGTAGTATTTCTGTTCTTATGCGTTGCGGCGGCTCCTGCCGCGGCCCAGACGCTAACGCTCGAAGAGTGCCGCGCCGCCGCCGTCGAACACAACCGCACGCTCCGCAACAGCAGGCTGGACCTTGACGCCGCGTCGCAGACGCACCGCGAAGCGTTCACCAATTACTTTCCGCAGATTTCCGCATCGGGCGGCCTCTTTCAGGCGCAGCACGGACTGGTGCAGGCCGATTTCGCCGTTCCGCAGATGGGGACGCTGCCTGTTTCGATGGTCAAGCGCGGCATCATCGGCTCCGTCACGGCCGTTCAGCCCCTGTTCGCCGGACTGAAGATCGTCACCGGCAACAAGCTCGCCCGGCTGGGCGAGGAGGTCGGACGGTTGCAGCTGCAGCAGACCGAAGCCGAGGTGCGCGAGCGGACCGATGCCTGTTTCTGGCAGGTCGTGTCGCTCCGTGACAACCTTTCGACCCTCGATGCCGTGGAGCGGCAGCTGGCCGAGATACGCCGTCAGGTCGAACTCTCGGTGAAGGCCGGGCTGGTGACCAACAACGACCTGCTGCGCGTGGAGCTGCGGCAGCAGGAGATCGCGTCGAACCGCCTGAAAGTCGAAAACGGACTGAAGGTGTCGAAAATGCTGCTGGCCCAGCATATCGGCGTCGATTGGCGCGGATTCGACGTGGCGAATGCCGCGTTCGGCGAACCGGAGGCTCCCGCCGCCTACTATGTTCCGGTCGAGGAGGCGCTCGACCGCAGGACCGAATACCTGCTTGCGGAGAAGAACGTCGAAGCCCGGAAGTATGAGAAACGCATGGAGCGCGGCAAACGTCTGCCGACGGTAGGCATAGGCGCGGGGTATCTCTACTACAATGTGACGGACAAGAGCGTGGACGACGGAATGGTCTTCGCGCAGGTTTCGGTGCCTGTTTCGGAGTGGTGGGGCGGGGCCCATGCGCTGAAAAAGGCCCGCATCAGGGAACAGCAGGCCGAAAACGACCGACTGCAGGCGCGGGAGATGCTTGCCGTGGAGATCGAGCGGACGTGGAGCGAGGTGCAGGAGTCCTATGCGCAGATCCTGCTCATGCGGCGTTCGGTGGAGTCCTCGGCCGAAAACCTGCGTCAGAACCGGAACTTTTACAAGGCGGGAACCGCGCCGCTCACCGACCTGCTCGACGCCGAGACGCTTTACACGCAGAGCCGCAACGACCTCACTTCGGCCTGCGCCTCCTACCGCACGGCGCTTGCCAAGTATATGCGCGTGACGGGGCGGTAATCTGCATTCCGGCGGCCGGTTTCCGGCTTCTGTGACGCCCGGTATACGGGGTTGTGCGGCCTTGCGCCGCGCGACCCTTTTTTCATGGCGTACGGAGTGCAATCCGGATGCGGAAAGGCGGCGACGATCGGCGCGGGGAGCTTTCCGGCTGTTGCGGTTCCATGAATAAATCGCTAAAAACCCGTACGGCGGACGAATTAGGAGGAGTTGGGTAAATGCTTTGTCCTGAGTGTTTTATCGGCTGTGTCTCGCGGGCGCTTTTTGCGGCGGCGGTTTCTCCGCGGCCGGGAGAGGGCTTGCTTTTAAATATAATTTTCTATTTTTGCGATCGTGGAAATATATCCCGACCGCTGTCTCGCATCCGGAAAATCCGAATAAAATCGATGAATATTTCAGGGGATAAGAATCTTTCCGCGAAAATCAAAAACAGGCGATGAGCGATTTAGACAAACAATTGATGAATGCAGACTCTTTCGACGAGCTGTATCTGGCGTATTATCCGGCCATGCTGTCGTATGCCCGGATGTTTCTCCGGGATCAGTGGGCCGAAGACGTGGTGCAGGACGTGTTTTTCAATATCTGGAAAAACCGCCACCGGATTTCCACGGACGATCCGCTGTACAAGTACCTGCTGAAGGCTGTCTACAACCGGGCGATCAACTACATCTGGAAGCACAAGCGCGACACGGAGTACCGCTCGTGGTACGGTTCGCAGATCGACCGGATGGTGTTCGATTATTACGATCCGGACAAGAATCCGATCCTTGCCAAAATCTATGACAACGACATGCGGCAGCAGCTGCGGCAGGCGGTGGACGAGCTGCCCGACAAGCGGCGGGAGATTTTCCGCATGCGCTTTTTCGAGAACATGTCGAACAAGGAGATCGGCGAGCGGCTGGGGCTGACGGTCAGCACGGTCGAGAATCATATGTATCTGGCGCTGAAGAATCTGCGCGACAAACTGCTCTGACTTCCGGTCGGGCGTAAGCCGGATCGGGTCTTTTTCTGCAAAATTTTTTCGCATTCGGATTAGGGGGTGGGTTGCCCAGCTTTGTATTATTGGTAGAGAGCAAGA
The DNA here is from genome assembly GCF_000183485.2 of Alistipes sp. HGB5. Taxonomy (NCBI): domain Bacteria; kingdom Pseudomonadati; phylum Bacteroidota; class Bacteroidia; order Bacteroidales; family Rikenellaceae; genus Alistipes; species Alistipes sp. HGB5. The sequence continues at coordinate 26,470 of NZ_AENZ01000045.1, forward strand.
TGCTGACTGCCGTTATACGGAGCGACCAAGGCCGGAGCGCATGTATAACCGAAGTCTAATCTTAAACCAATATTATTTTGAAAAACGAACTTATTTATAAGTATTTGGAGGGAAACGCGACTCCGGCCGAAGAACAGGACGTTCTGAGCTGGATTTCCGAGTCCGAAGCCAACAAAGCCGAGTTTTGCGAAATCCGGGCTTTGTGGAGCGTGCGCGACCGGAATTCCGTCGAGAACGATCCGCAGCGGATCCTCAAATCGCTCAAGGCGCTGCACGCCCGTATCGACGCGGATGCGTCACCGCACCGCTCCAAGCGTGCGCGGATCATACGCTGGGCAGGCTGGAGCGCCGCCGCCATGCTGGGCGTTGCACTCGTCGTGGGCGGCTACCTCGTCGGCCACGACATGCACAAGGCGGCCATGGAATCGTACTATACGTTCACCAATACCGGCCGCAAACCCGAATCCCTCCGGCTGCTGGACGGAACGCAGGTCTGGCTGGCGCAGGGATCGACCCTGAGCTACGGCAAGACGTTCAGTCCGCACGACCGCACGGTGAAACTCGACGGAGAGGCCTTTTTCGACGTGGCTTCCGACAGGGATCATCCGTTTTTCGTGAAGACCAATACGGTGGTGGTCAAGGTCGTCGGCACTTCGTTCAACGTCAAGATGTATAAGGATACGGACGATACGGAGGTCGTGCTCGAACGCGGCGTGGTCAAACTCCAGTTCGGCGACAACGACAATATGATTACCATGCAGCCGGGACAGAAGATCTACTATTCGTCCGCTTCGCACGACATCTCCATCTCCGAGGTCAACGTGGAGTATCTGATGCTGCTCAAGTACGGCATGATCTCGATGTCCGATGTCCGTGTGGCCGAGATCATCCGCAAGGTGGAGGAGATCTACAGCGTCGATATAGAGACCGTCGCGCCTCTCGACGACGACCGGCTGTATAACTTCAACTTCCTGAAGTCCAATACGCTCGATGACGTGCTGGACATCATCGAGAAGATGTCGGGCGTGAAATGCCGTCCCGCTCCGGCGGCCGGCGCGGAATAGAAACAAGAAACGACTTAAACCGAATAGCTGAATAGAAACCTAAATTTTCAACTGCCTATGAACTAAACCCTGATTCCATTCATCCGAATCATGTTGGCACATCCGGGCCCGGTGCTGCTGCTTTCCTCGATCAGTTTAAAACTTTACAGTCCTAATCATGAAGAAAAATTTATCTGTTTTTCGGACGGGATGCTGTATGTTGATGCTGTTGCTGTGCAACGTCTTTACGTTGTCGGCGGCTGAAGAGCTGTATGCACAACACTACAATGTCACCCTGTCCCTGCGAAATGCAACCGTCAAGGAAGCGGTCGATGCGGTGACCCGGCAAACCGGAATTGCATTTTCGTACGAATCGTCGGTCGGCGTCATGCCGCTCGGCAATGTGGAAATCCGTGTGGACGGCGGCGCTGTCGATGCCGTTCTCGGTCCGCTGTTCGCCGACAAAGGCATCGCGTGGCAGGTCGTCGACGGCGTCGTGATCCTGACCCGGCAAAACTCCCCCCCCCAATCGGATTCCGGTCGTAGGCTGACCGTCAGGGGCCGGATAACCGCCGGCGCCGGCGAGTCGATCGTCGGTGCGACGGTCATGGTCAAAGGCACCCAGACGGGCGTTTCGTCCGACGTGGAGGGTAATTACGAAATCGTCGTTCCCGGTCCGGGTTCGGTGCTGGTATTCAATTATCTGGGCTATCAGCCTCAGGAGATCGCGGTCGGCAACCGGACGCAGATCGACGTGCGGCTCGCCGAGGATAACAACGTGCTGGACGACGTGGTGGTCATCGGTTACGGCACCCAGTCGCGCCGCACGCTGACCAGCGCCGTCTCGAAGGTGAGCGGCGCCGATCTGGAAGGCGTTCCGGTCAATTCGATCGGCGATGCGCTGAAGGGCAAGGTTCCGGGCGTACGCGTTTCGACGGCCAACAACCAGCCGGGCAGCGATCCGGTGTTCCTGATCCGCGGCGGTTCGTCGATCAACCAGTCCAATGCGCCGATCATCATCGTGGACGGCGTCCGCCGCGAGATGACCGGACTCAATACGAACGACATCGAGTCGATCGAAATCCTGAAGGACGCCGCTTCGGCGGGTATTTACGGAGCCAGCGCGTCGAACGGCGTGATTCTGGTGACCACCAAGAAGGGCAACCGCGCCAAAGGTCCTCAGATTACGTTCGAGGCGCAGGCCGCATGGACCTCGCCCGCGACGAAATTCGACCTGATGGACGCCCGCGACTATGTCGTCACCATGCGCCGCGCGCTGAACGACTGCCCCGGATATACCTACGGACAGCAGGTGCTCACGGGTGCCAACTCGGCCGGTATCGGCAACGGCGATTCGTCGATCTGGACGACCCGCTACCTGCAGGAGGGCGAAAGCGTGCCCCGCGGCTGGAGTTCGGTGGTCGATCCGGTCGATCCGTCGAAGATCATCGTTTTTCAGGATAACGACCAGCAGAGCCAGTGGTTCGACGACTCCTACTGGATGCAGTACTACGTCGGCGTGAACGGCGGCAGCGACAAGGTGACCTACGCCGCTTCGGCCAGCTACATGAAAGACGGCGGCATCGGCATCAATACCGATTTCTCCCGTTTTACGTTCCACGGCAACACCTCCTTCAAGATCACCAAGAGCCTTACGGCCGGTACGACCTTCGACTACTCGGAGACCAGCGGCAACGAGATCCCTTCGAGCGGCATCGGCAACTACTGGACGATTCTGGGCCGCGGCATGTTCATGCCCGCCACCCACCGCGACTACCTCGAAGACGGCCAGCCCGGTCAGGGTACCAACAGTACGACCATCTCGGCGGCATGGTTCGACCGCTACTATACCAACAACTATGTGACCCGCCGCTCCACGGCCAACTTCAACCTCAAGTGGGACATTGTCGACGGCCTGTCGGCTTTCGCCCAGATCGCCAACCACAACTCCTACAAGAACAGCTACCAGTATCTGGCCGGCAACGCCATCAGCCAGACCCGCCAGACCTACGAAGGGTGGTCGCAGACCAACCGCCTGAGTTTTCAGGCGCACGTCGATTACAACAAATCCTTCGGCGACCACAATCTCAGCGCCATGGCCGGATACGACTTCCTCAAGCGCAAGATCAACGGCATGTCGATGACCGTGCAGGGCGCCGAGTCCGACAAGACCCCGACGCTGGGGGCGGGCACCACGCCTACCGCATGGACCGACACCCAGACGCCGTGGTGCCAGATCTCCTATTTCGGACGTCTGAACTACAACTACAAGGAGAAATACATGCTGGGCTTCACCATGCGCGCCGACGGTTCGTCGCTCTTCGCCAAGGATAACCGCTGGGGCTATTTCCCCGCTGTTTCGGCCGGCTGGGTCGTTTCCGAGGAGAAGTTCTGGAACGTCGAGAAGTTCAACCAGCTGAAACTCCGCCTGAGCTACGGTCTGACGGGTAACAACAACGTCGATTATTACGACACGCTCGGTGCTTACAGCGTGACGGGCATCTATGCCGGTTCGGGCGCTACGCTCGCTTCGACGCTGCCCAACCTCGGCCTGACGTGGGAGAAGACCAAGCAGTTCGACATCGGTCTCGACATGGCGTTCTTCAACAACCGCCTGCGCGTGGCCGCCGACTATTACAGCAAGAAGTCGGAAGACCTGCTCTTCGACGTCTCGCTGCCCGATACGTCGGGATACGGCTCGGCCATGCAGAACGTCGGTTCGATCCGCTTCTACGGGCTCGAATTCGAAATTTCGTCGGTGAACGTCAGCACCAAGAACTTCAGCTGGACGACCGACTTCACCTACTCGTTCAACGCCAACAAGGTGCTGTCGCTGCCCGACGAGTATTACTATAAGGATATCGACGGCAAAGACGCATGGCGCATCGGCGGCTATACGATGTCCGAGTCGGGCTACCGCTTCGGCGGCACGGCCGTCGGCGAGCCGCTGGGACGCATCTACGGCTACAAGACCTCCCATATCATCGAATCCGAGGCGCAGGCCGACGCCGCGCTTTACGACTCCAACTCGCACGGCTACCGCCGTTCGGACGGCCTGTCGATCGCCGGACGCAAGGACGTGGGCGACTACGAGTGGAAAAACCGCGCGGGGTCGGCGCTTACGGCCGACGGCCGCGAGCAGATCAACGGCGAGGACATGTTCCTGCTGGGCAATGTCGTGCCCCATTCGACGGGCGGTATGAACAATACCTTCAAATTCAAGAACCTGACCCTTTCGGTCTACCTCGACTATGCGCTGGGACATTCGATCTACAACTACCAGTATACGCGCTGCTTCCAGACCTCGATGGGCAACTGCAACTGGAATCTGGTCTACGATGCCCTGAATACATGGCAGAAGCCCGGCGACGACACCAAGTTCGCCCGCCTGACTCCCAACGACGCCGACGGCGGCAACCGCAACTACTCGCGCATTTCGAATATCAACGTGCAGAAGGCCGATTACCTCTGCCTGCGCGACGTGACGCTCTCCTACGATCTCCCGCTGCGCTGGATCCGCAAGGTCGGTCTGGGCCGTCTGACCGTTTCCGTGTCGGGCAACACGCTCTGCTACTGGACCGGCGTCAAGGGTATTTCGCCCGAATCCGCCTCGGTCGGCAGCTCGACGGGCATGTACAGCGTTACCAGTTCGAGCGCCACTTCGTTCAACAACTATCCTCCGACGCGCAAGGTGCTCTTCGGCCTCAAGGCGACCTTCTGAGAATGCGGATGATTCGGTGATCTAAAAACAAGAATGCTATGAAAATATATGGAATAATCCTTTCTGTTCTGGGGGCCGCCTCGGTTGCGCTGAGCACTTCCTGTCACGGGGAACTCGACGTCACGCAGTCCGACAAGCTCAACACCACCAACATGTGGACCAGCGAGAGCGACGCCCTCACCGCCACTACCGGCATCTACTACCGCCTGCGGCAGGCGTTCGCCCAAAGCAAGGCCAATCCTTTCTTCTGGGGCGAACTGCGCGTCGGCCCGGCCATGTGGGGCAAGGGCACCGGCCGCTCGCTGTGCGACAACGACATGCTGGACGTCATGCTCAACACCCTCAGCGCCTCCGATGCCTCGACCGACTGGAGCTATCTTTACACCACCATCGACCAGTGCAATCAGGTGCTCAAATACGCTCCCGGAATCGGCATGTCCGAGGACAATATGAACTACTGTCTGGGCAACGCCCGTTTCATCCGGGCGTACTGCTACTTCTGGATCGCCCGCGTGTGGGGCGAGGCTCCGGTGATTACGACTCCGACCGAGGGAACCGGCGAGACGATCTATCCCTCGCGCCATCCGGTCGCCGAGGTCTATGCCCGGATCGAAGACGACCTGAACGCTGCGGCGGGGTATATCAGGACCAATGCGAAGGGCTGCTACTATGCGACGGCCGACAACGTCAATCTGCTCCGTGCCGACTTCGCGCTCTGGATGTATGCGGCGGGCGGCGGCGACGGCTACCTGACCATGGCCGAGACGGCTTTGGGCGCGGTGCAGTCGGCCGGCCTGCTCGACCGGTTCGCCGACGTGTTCAGCATCTCGAACAAGAAGAACAGGGAGATCGCTTTCGCCCTGCATCTGGAGAATGGCGAGTATACGTCGGGCAGCTACTTCTCCTACTTCATCTGGGGCAGCACCCAGATCAAGGCCGAGTACCGCAACGCTCCCGACGGGGTGCCCGTCAGTTCGAACCAGTGGTTCCTCTACTCGGACGACTTCATCGGGTTCCTCAAGCGGAGCAAGGAGCTGGGCGACCAGCGGACCGATGTGACCTACATGGAGCGCACGGGCGTCAGCGATATGTACGAAGTCATCCAGTGGCCCAACAAGCTCATCGGCAATATCTCTACGGGCACGATAGTCTGGGAGCAGGATTTCATCCTCTACCGCTATGCGCAGTATTACACCATGCTGGCCGAACTGCGCTACCACCGGAAGGACTATTCGGGAGCGCTCACGGCCCTCAATACGCTGGCGCAGCGCGCCTACGGCAAAGCGAATTTCTATACCGACTCCTCGGCCGCAGCCGTCCGGCAGGCGCTCGTGGACGAGAACCTCAAGGAGTTCGCCGAAGAGGGCAACGTCTATTTCACGCTGATCCGTCTGGGGGCGATCCATGATTACAACCCCTACCGCTATGTGGACGGGCTGGGACAGTGCGGCATCGACACGTCGCGCCCCAACCAGCTGCTGATGCCCGTGTCGAAGAAGGCGATGAACAAGAACAACAAGATCACGCAGACACAGGGCTGGTCGTAACGGTGTATTGTTTAATGAAAAAAGCTGACTCATAATGAAAACATTACGAATGCTATATACGGCGGCGCTGCTTTCCGCAGCCATGCTGCTTGCGGGCTGTTATTCGACCGATACCGACGATGACCTGCTTTCGACGGCGACGCTCATCAGCATCTATCCCTCGACGGTCTCGGTCGGCAGCGCCGCCGCGACCCAGAATGTGGTCGTCACGCTCGCGCCGAAATCGAAGCGGAATCTGGACTGGTCCTGTTCGGTCCAGTCCGCATGGGTGACCGCGGTCCGGGAAAAGGTCCCCGGCGAAAGCACGGGAACCGTTTATGAGGACGCCGTTGTCCTCGTCTTCCTCGAAAATACGGCTTACAAACGTCAGACGACACTTACGATCACGGCATCCGACGGCACGGTGCTGGAAGTCCCGGTCGTGCAGAAGGGCATCTATGCCGACGCCTATGTGAAGGCCGCGCCCGAATCGCTGACCTTCATGGCCGAGAATCCGCAGCCCGCTGCCGTTGCGATCGACACCAATATGGATACCTTTGCGGCCGTGTCCGATTCCGACTGGTGTACGGTCGTCGATAACGGCGACGGCACGATAACGGTGACCTGCACCGAATACGGCGACAATACGGCGGACCGCACGGCCGAAATCACCGTCACGGCCGGCACGCCCGACACGAGCGAAGCCCGGACGGTCATTCCCGTCACCCAGCTGCGCAAGGACGTCTACTGCTACCTCTACGGCAGCGGCGTGCCCAAGTACCCGACCCGCGAGAAGTGGGGTCAGATGACCAAACTTTCCGACCGGGTGTATGTGGACAGCGTCTATGTCAAGAACGGACGTTTCTCGGTTTACACTACCGAAGGCGATACCTACCACCTCGACGGCGCCGGCAATCTCTCGGCAGCCGAAACCGACCTGACGGTCGATGTGGCCGGACTGCGGATCGTTACGCTCAACCTGAACGAGAAGACCTATTCGATCGAGCGCATCACGACTCCCAACTGCCTGCCCGACAGTGAAGTGGCGAAATACGCGACCTCGACCTACACGGCCAACGGCCGCACCAAGGTCTGGATGCGCGCGGGTCTCGACTGGAACGGCGGCGAGAATATCGGCGGCATCAAGCTCGGCAGCCGCATGGTCTCCGATGCGAACAACGTCGGCGGCTATACGTCGAACGTCAGCAGCTACGAGACGGTCCGTGTGAGCGATTACGACGAAGTCGAGAGCGGCGGCAAGGCGCAGGGCGAAGTGGAGATGTCCGCCAAATACGGCCGCATCTATACGCTGACCGAGTTCCTGACGGGCACCCCGAAGGCCGCCGTTGAGCTGGCGCGCCTGCTTACGGACTGGCCGGCGCAGTACCGTCCCGGCAGTACGTTCGTCGATGCCGTCGGCAACGATATCCCCGTGAGCAGCGTGAAGTCGCTTGCCTCTGCCGATTTCGAGAATACGCCGAGTCTTTCGATGCAGATTCAGGGCATCTGTCCCTACGGCTGGCATGTAGCCAACGTGCAGGACTTCTACGACATGCTCTGCGCCGCGGCCGCAGCCAAGGGCGTGACGCCGAATCCGCTCAGCGCCATGATCGGAAAGTGGTGCGTGCCCGATGTGCTGCGTTCGGCCGAAGGGTGGAGTGCGGCGCCGACGCGCCACGCGGCCGCCGATGCGTTCGGATTCGACTTCTTCCCGCAAGGCCGCCGGCTGTTCAAGTCCGGGTATCAGTATTATGCTTCCCGCGGCGAGATGTTCATCTGCCATCCGGGCGGTTTGAGCAGCGGCGTCTACCAGTGCTGGCGTATCAATGCGCTGACCAACAATGCCGCGGATCTGACCGTCAGCACCACCTATAATATCGGCGACTGCTCGGCGTCGTTCCGCTGTGTCAAGAATTACGAGAATTTTTAAGGACCGACCGGCTGCGGGGCATACCCGCCCTGCGGCCGGATCTTAACAACGAATCTGAATTATGAAAGTACTGAAACTGCTCCTGCTGTTTGCGATGGGCGCTTCCCTTTCGCTGGCAGGCTGCGACGACGATTACCTGTACCCGGTCGAATATCCCGTGTACGATCCCGACGGCGGTTCGGATAACGGCAGCTGCGATGAAATTCCCGTTCCCGAAAAGGTGAACAACAAGGTCGTCGCCCACCGCGGCGGCTCGGCCGAGGCCGGGACCGCCAAATATCCCGACAACTCGATCGCTTCGCTCAGTTACGCCATCAGTCTGGGGTGTTACGCCTCGGAGTGCGATATTTACTGGACTGCCGACAACAACGTCGTCGTCGCGCATGCCGCCAACGGCTGTTATGTGAACAACCTCAAGCCGTGGGAACACACGCTCGACGAACTGCGTGCCGCGGGCAAGCTCTCCAACGGCGAGCTGCTGCCGACGTTGGAGGAGTTTATCGACGTGGCGCTCCATGCCGGAACGACGCGGCTCTGGCTCGACGTGAAACGGATCGAGGTAGGCGGCGCGACCTCCAACACGGCCGAGTCGGTCAAGGCCTGCTCGCGGGCCTGCGAGATCATCAGGGAGAAGAAGGCCCAGCATTTCTGCGAGTTCATCGTTTCGGGCAATGCCGCCATCTGGGCGGGATGTTATTCCGCGGCCCAGCTGGCCGGCATCAAGGTCGGCTGGATGAGCTACTCGGCGCCTTCGGCCTATAAGTCCTATCTCGATCCGTGGGCGAACCTCGACTACTCGAACTTCTTTGCCGGCGGCGCCGAAGTTTCGAATCCGAAGTACCCGCTGCAGAGCTACCTCGACGCCGGTGTCGCGCTGAGCGTCTACAATGCCGATACGGACCCCGAAATGACCTACGTCCTGAAATATTACCCCAAACTGAAGGCCGTATGTACGAACTATCCCGCCAAACTGCTCGGCAGAATCGGGTCGGAGGGGCTGTAGTGCGTCGCACCCGAATTTTTACGGGAGTCTTTATGACAGAAAGTGAGCCGGACGGTCCGGCTCACTTTCCGTTTTGCACCCGCTCCGGAAGCCGCCGCGCGGAGAGTTTCCATGGTAGGATCTGAGATTTCCCGGACCGCGGATTTCCCGGACTGCGGAATAAAATAATTTGGAAAGTTTGTAATGCCGGGCATTTGTTTTAATTTTGTTCAATCCAAAATTACGACGATGCAACCTCGGAACTTTTTTTTCTCCTTCGGATTCTTGTGGATCGTGCTGTTGTGCACTCTCTTGCCGGGGTGTGCCGACCGTCCGGAGTATTCGCTGCAGACCGAGGCGGCATTGGAACGGCTCGACGCGGAACTCGCCAACAAGCCCCGCTACCAGCAGTGGCGGCAGGAGCAGGCCGACGCGCTGCGCAGCCGGATCGACGACGGACTGCCGCTTTTGGAGCGTGCCGAACGGCTCTTTGCCGTCGCCCAGATTTACGTGACTTTCCACCTCGATTCGTCGGCCTATTATGTCGAACGGCTCTACCGGCTGGCCGAGCGGACCGGGTCGCGGCACGTGCGCCGCTTCGCCCTGCTGGGCGACATCGACGTCTGGCTGGGGCGGGGGCAGGTCAGTCTGGCCGAGGAGCTTTTCCGGAAGATCGATACGGCCGGTATGACGCCCGGCGAATACAGGGCTTGGCATTCGCGCTACAGCTCGGTGGCTTCGCGCCGCTACGACGAAGCCGCGGATTCCCTTCAGAAGAGGGCGTGGGGCGATACGCTTTCCCATATCAGGAAGCTCTCGGTGCCGGGCTGCAGCGACCAGACCCGTACGCGCATGGCCGCCGCGCGGCTCAGCGAAACGGGTCGCTACGACGAGGCTCTGCAGCTGCTCGAACCGCTGACGGCCAAAAACCTGAGCCACCAGAATTTCGCCCTCGTCTACTATTCGATGGCGCATATCGCCAAGGGGCAGGGCGACGAGGACCGGATGCTCTATTATCTGGCCGAGTCCTCCATATCCGACCTGCGCGCCGGCACCCGCTCCTATTCGTCGCTGTACGATCTGGCTCTCGAACTCTTCGACCGCAAGGATTACGACCGGGCGACGGCCTACATGGGTTCGACCTTCGACGACGCGATCCGCTGCAAATCGGTGACGCGGATTCCCAACTCCTCTTCGGCGGTGGTGAAGATCAACGAGGCCGTGATTTCGAATATCGCCCAGCAGCAGAGGCTGATGTCCCGCACGATCTGGCTGGCCGGGATTTTCCTGATCGTGCTGATCGCGATCCTGTGGTTCGTCCTCTGGCAGCACCGCCGTCTGCAATGCAGTCACGAACAGCTGATCCGGATGAGCGACCTGCTGCGCGAGAAGCACGACGAACTGCTGAAAAAGAACGATCATATCCGCGACATCAACAACGCGCTGGTCGATTCCAACCGCATCAAGGACCGCTACGTCTGTCATTATATCGACCTTTCGGTCCATTATATCAAGCAGATAGATGCCTTCCGCCGCGAAGTGTGCCGCATCGCCAAGACCAAGGGCGCCGACGAAGTCGTGCGGCGTCTCAATTCGTCGCAGGTGATCGACGGCGAGTACCAGAAATTCTACCAGTCGTTCGACAGCTCCTTTCTGGATATCTTCCCCAACTTTATCGGGCAGGTCAACGAACTGCTGCAACCTGAGTTCCGGTTTACGCCGCGCTCCGATTCGTCGCTGACTACCGAGCTGCGCATTCTGGCCGCCATCCGGCTGGGGATTACCGACAGCGGGCATATCGCCTCGCTGCTCAACTGCGCCTCGGCGACGGTCTATACCTACCGCACCAAGCTGCGCAATGCGGCTCTCGACCGTGACAATTTCGAGGAACAGGTCTCGAAAACAGGGTTGTGACATGTCCGGAGTCTATATAATCCGGGGTTTGGGCGTGTTTTTTATTTTTCTGGAAATCAGTTTTATATAGACCTATATAGTTCTATATAGTTCGATATGTACGCTGGAAAATTCATAAAATAAAGGTAACTTTGTCTTGACCGTCCGACGCAGGCCCTAAACGAGTCTGTCTTCCGGACGGCACCCTTCGCCGCGGCCTGCCGCCGGGCGCGGGACGATGCCGGAGCCGACCCCTCCGGATGAAGGCCGACACCAAATATATAAAAGAACCGATAAACCTTAAACTTATGTTATCTCGATCCAATCTTTGCAGCGGACTCGCCCGGACGTGCGGTTTCGCGCTGCTGCTTGCGACGGGCGTTTCGTGCGCGTCGCCCCAGAATGTGCTCACCGAAGCCGAGGCCGCCGACGGCTGGGAGCTGCTGTTCGACGGCAAGACGCTCGACCAGTGGAAAGATTACAACGGCGATTCGCTCACGCAGCCGTGGCACGTCGTGGACGGCTGCATTCAGGCCAACGGCGACGGCAGCGACCTTTCGGGCTACATCGTCACCAAGAAACAGTACGAAAACTTCATCCTCGACTGGGACTGGAAACTCTCCTACGGCGGCAACAGCGGCATGCTCTACCACGTGCTCGAAGATCCCTATTTCAAGGTCCCCTATGTGACGGGGCCCGAATACCAGCTGATCGACAATGACGGCTGGGAGGCCGAGAACGCTCCTACCAAACTTGAGGAGTGGCAGCGGCTGGGCGTGGATTACGCCATGCACCTGCCCGATCCCGATTCGATGTTCGTCAACCCGCAGGGCGAGTGGAACAACTCGCGCATCGTCTGCGACAACGGCCATGTCGAGCACTGGCTCAACGGACACAAGATCCTCGAATTCGATGCCTACACCGACGACTGGTTCGCCCGCAAGAACAGCGGCAAGTGGGAGACGGCTCCCGAATACGGACTGGCCCGCCGTGGCGTCATCTGCCTGCAGGACCACGGCTATCCGGCCTCGTTCCGCAACCTGAAGATCAAGGAGCTGCCGCGCAAGGCGGGCCGTGAAGTCGAGCTTTTCAACGGAAAAGACCTCACGGGCTGGGAAGCCTACGGCACGGAGAAGTGGTACGTGGACAAGGAGGGCAACCTCGTCTGCGAGAGCGGTCCCGACAAGGAGTACGGCTATCTCGCCACGCGCGAATATTACAACGACTTCGACCTGACGCTCGAATTCAAACAGCTCGCCAACGGCAATTCGGGCGTCTTCTTCCGTTCGTTCGTCGAGCCGCCCGTGAAGGTCCACGGCTGGCAGTGTGAGGTGGCTCCCAAGGGCCACGACACGGCGGGCATTTACGAATCCTACGGCCGCGGATGGCTGGTTCAGATTCCCGACGAGAAGGAGAACATCCTCAAGGAGGGCCAGTGGAATACGCTGCGCCTGCGGGTCGAGGGCGACCGGGTGCAGACGTGGCTCAACGGCGAGGAGATGGTGGACATTACCGACGCCAAGATCGGCGCCGCGCAGGGCCGCATCGCCTTGCAGATCCACGACGGCGGCGGGATCAAGGTGCAGTGGCGCAATTTCCGCCTGACAACTTTATAAACTACTAACATTCCGATAAACATGAGTACCTCCCGTAGAGATTTTCTGAAAACGCTGGGCGGCATGGCGCTGCTGACGATCGTCCCGCGCCAAGTGCTCGGCGGCCCGAAGTTCACCGCTCCGAGCGACCAGCTCACCAAAGGCATCATCGGCGTGGGCGGCATCGGCAAGAGCAGCTACCACTTCACCAGCAACAAGGACTGCCGGCTGGTGGCTGTCTGCGACGTGGACCGCAAACACCTCGAAAGCGCCGTTGCGCTGGGACAGAAGAAGTTCGGCGAGACGCTGGAAGCCTACAGCGACTTCCGCCGCCTGATTACCGACCCCAATATCGACATCGTGCATATCGCCACGCCGCCGCACTGGCACGGCATCATGGCCGTCGAGGCGGCCAAGGCCGGCAAGGACATCTGGTGCGAGAAACCGATGACGCGCACCATCGGCGAAGGCAAGCGCGTAGCCGAAGCCGTCCGGCGCAACAACCGCATCTTCCGCCTGAACACTTGGTTCCGCTTCAAGGATACCTTCTATGGTCTCGGCACGACGGTCGAGCCGCTCAAGAAGCTGATCGACAGCGGCCTGCTGGGCTGGCCGCTCAAGGTGACCATTTCGGGCACCACCGGATTCACGTGGAAGTTCTTCTGGGTGGGCCGGGAAAACCTCGCTCCTGAACCTGTTCCCGCCGAGCTGGATTACGACATGTGGCTCGGACCGGCGCCCTACAAGCCTTATAACAAACACCGCGTGCACAGCACCTTCCGCGGCTATTGGGACTACGACGGCGGCGGTCTTACCGACATGGGCCAGCACTACATGGACCCCGTGCAGTACCTGCTGGGCAAGGACGAGACGTCGCCCGTCAAGATCGAGGTGGACGCTCCGCAGCAGCATCCCGACGCCGTGGGCATCTGGCGTAAAATCGTCTATACCTACGACGACGGCTGCCAGATCGTCCTCGAAGGCGAGGGCTTCGAAAGCGAGGGCGACACGCCCTATATCGAAGGTCCGCTGGGCAAGGTCTACAAGGGTTTCCGCTGCACCATTCCCGACGTGATGGAGAAACTGGCCGAGATGCCCGATCCCGAACCGCAGAACACCGATTTTCTGGAGTGCGTGCGTACGCGGCGCAAATTCGCGCTCGACGAGCAGATCGGTCATCGCAGTTCGACGCTCGTGAATCTGGGCGCCTGCGCCCTGCGGCTGAACCGCACCCTGCACTTCGATCCCGACACCCAACTCTTCATCGGCGACGATGCCGCCAACCGACTGATCGATCAGCCGATGCGCGGCCCGTGGCATATTTAGCACCTGTTACCATGAAAAAGATAATCACACGACTGTTTATTCTGGGCGCCCTGATCGCCCTGCTGCCCGCAGGGGCCGCCGCCCAGCAGCTCGACGCCCGGCAGCGCAACGCCGAAACCGTCGTTGCCGACGGTCTGGCCCAGCTTCCGGCCGCCACGCCCGCCGTTTTCAACGAAGTGATGGGCGAACTTGCCGCTACGGGAAGCGCCGGTGTCGAAATGATCGCCGGCATGCTCACTCCCGCCGACAAGAGCAAGAACGCGACGCTCGAATACGCCCTGAACGGCATCACTGCCTACGCGACAGCCCCCGGAAACGAAGCCTTGTGCGCCGATGTCCGCAAGGGACTGGTTCGGGCGATCGAACGCTGCGCCGACAACGCCAACCGTGCTTTCCTCTTCTCGCAGCTGCAGCTCTGTTCCGCGGCGGAGGACGCGGCATGGATACTGCCTTATCTGGACGACTCCTATCTGTCCGACTATGCGATCCGTGCGCTGATTTCGACGCCCGGCACCGAGCCGGTTCTGCTCGCCGAGGCCCGCAAGGAGGGCCTTGCGGCCAAACGGAAACGCGCGCTGGCCTATGCTTTTGCCGAAAAGCGGATGACGCAGGCCGAACCCCTCCTGCTAGGATGGCTCGGCGGCGCCGACGCCCGGACGGCCGAACAGATTTACAATGCGCTGGCTGTCTGCGGTTCGCGCGCTTCGCTCAAACCGCTGGCCGCCGCAGCCGCCGAGGCCGGTTACGGCTGGGATAACACCGGCGCTGCCGATGCCTATCTGCGCCTGCTTGCGAACCTCGTGGCCGCGGGAGACGCCCAGCCGGCCGTGAAAGCCGCCAAGGGCCTGCTCAAGTGCGACCGCCAGTATGTGCGCGGCGCGGCTCTCGCGGTGCTTGCCGATGCGCTCGGCATCGAAAAGGCGATGCCTTACGTACTGGCCGCCGTCAAAGAGGGACCTGCCGAATACCGCTATGCTGCTTTGCAGACGCTCGGCAAGGGCGACGACGAGATCTTTGCGCGGGTTGCCGCCGGCATGCCGCGCTATGACGCCGAAACCCGGACCGCGGTGCTCGCATGGCTGGGTGACTGCGGCGCCGTGTCGCAGAGCGGTGTGATTACGGGCGCCGTGACTTCGTCCGACGACCGGGTCGCACGGGCCGCCATCGAAGCTTCGGGCCGCATCGGCGGCGAGCAGGCGCTCGCGGCGCTGGTCTCGGCGCTCGAAGGTCCTCATGCCGGAGCTGCCGAGAAAGCCCTGCTTGCCTTCAACGGCCGCATCGACCCGATGGTCGAACGACTGCTTGCGCGGGACGACGCCAAGGTGCTCGTTCCGGCCCTCAGGCTGGCCGCCGCGCGCCGCATGACCGTGGCCGCGGACCGCGTCTTCGCACTGCTGGAGACTTCCGACAAGCAGGTGCGCGAAGCCGCCTATGCCGCTCTTCCTTATGTGACCGGACCCCGTCATATGGACCGTCTGGCCGGACTGCTCGATGCCGCCGACGGAC
Source organism: Alistipes sp. HGB5 (assembly GCF_000183485.2). Classification (NCBI taxonomy): domain Bacteria; kingdom Pseudomonadati; phylum Bacteroidota; class Bacteroidia; order Bacteroidales; family Rikenellaceae; genus Alistipes; species Alistipes sp. HGB5. Next base: position 41,992 of record NZ_AENZ01000045.1, read on the forward strand.
AGCATGCGGCGCAAATCCAGACCGCGCTGATCCGCACTTCGGCGCAGCTTCCGGCCGACAAACGCTATGGCGCGATCGCCGGCTACATGCAGGCGTCGAAAATTCCGGCGCGCTATTATCCCGTGCTGGCGCAGACCGGCACCCCCGAAGCCATCGCCAGCCTGCTGGCCGGATTCCGCGAGGGTGACCGCGAAGCCGCTTTCGCCGCCCTGCTGACGGTCGAAAGCCCTGCGATGACCGACATCCTTTACCGCATCGCCGCCGAAAATCCGGCTCTGGCTGACCGCGCCCTGATGCGTTATGCCGACCTCTGCGCCAAACAGCCTGCGACTCCGGTCCGCCGCTGCCAGCTCTACCGGCAGGGACTCGAACTCAAACCCTCGGCCGCCGTGCGGAACAAACTGCTCGGCTACCTTGCGGGCGTCCATGAAGTGCCCGCCCTGATGCTGGCCGCCGACTACCTCTCCGACCCCGCAACCGCCGGAGCTGCCGCCGCGGCCGTGAAGACGATCGTCGCCAAGAGCGCTCCGATGCCGGGCGGCGAGGCTGTCCGCAGTGCGCTGGAACAGGCCCGCGAGGTCTACAGGGAGCTGGCCAAATCCGACGCCGATGCGGGATACGCCGTCGATGAGATCACCGGACTGCTCGGCAAAATCCCCGCTGCGGGCTTCGCTCTTCTTCCGACCGCGGGTCTCGAAGGATGGACCGCCGTGACCGCCGATCCCGCCGGTGAGCGGAAACTTTCGGCCCGCCGGATCGCCGGCCTGCGCAAAGCCGCCGCCGAAGCGATGGCCGCGAACTGGAGCGCGGACGGAAACGCCCTCGTTTTCGCAGGCAAGGCTCCGAGTACGATCGGTACCGAAAAGGAATACGAGAATTTCGAACTCTGGCTCGAATGGCGTTCCGAAGGCGAAGCCGGGCTTGCCGTACGTTCGATGTCCCAAATCCGGCTGGGCGGAACCGAAGGCACCGGCCTGAAGACTCAGGGGCAGACCGATACCCCGGCCGCCGCTGCGGACAATGCTCCCGGCACATGGAATACGCTCTACGCAAAGGTCGTCGATGACCGCATCACGCTGATCGAGAACGGGGTGACGCTGGCCGAGAACGTCGTGCTGACGAACCCCTGCGCTCCCGGCGAACCGGTCTGCGTACGCGGCCGCATCGAACTGTCGGGTCTGGCGGCTCCTGCCTGCTTCCGCAACCTCTACATCGGCGAACTGCCCTCGACGCCTGTTTTCGAACTTTCGCCCGAAGAGGCGGCGCAGGGCTACGAAGTGCTCTTCGACGGCCGTTCGCTGCACAAATGGACGGGTAACACGGTCAATTACGTTCCGCTGGACGGCACGATCGACGTGACCGCCTCCTACGGCGGATCGGGCAACCTCTATACGGTCAAGGAGTACGGCGATTTCGACCTGCGCTTCGAATTCCGCTTCCTGCGCAGGGGCGTCAACAACGGCATCGGCATCCGTACGCCGATGGGCGTGGACGCCGCCTATCACGGCATGGAAATCCAGATTCTCGACCACGACGCGCCGATCTACAAGAACCTGCGCATCTACCAGCAGCACGGCTCCGTCTACGGCATCATCCCGGCGCAGGAACACGTCGTGTTCGGCGATCTGGGGACGTGGAATACGATGGAGATACACGCCGTGGGCGACCGCATTACGGTCACGGTCAACGGCCGTGTGATCCTCGACGGCGATATCCGCCAAGCCTGCAAGGGACACAACGTCTCGGAGGACGGCTCGAAGAAGAATCCCTATACCGTGGACGGCAAGAACCATCCCGGACTCTTCAATAAGAAAGGCCATCTCGGTCTGCTGGGCCACGGTGCGGGCATCCAGTTCCGCAACCTGCGCGTGCTGGACCTGAGCGCCGGCCGCCAATAGACGGCGCTGCCCGCCTCCCGCGCGGATGATCCCGCACGGGAGGCGGACTCCGCACGGATGCGGCGCGGGCCGCAATTGTGAAACGCAAAAACTGCAAGACTATGTTTATACCCTGTATGATCGGATACGGCCAGCTGCTGATTATCGTATTCGTCGTGATACTGCTCTTCGGCGGCGCGAAAATTCCCGAACTGATGCGCGGCATGGGCCGCGGCGTGCGGGAGTTCAAGGACGCCATGAATACGGACTATTCGTCCGAAAACAAGAAGCCGAATCCGGCGGATGTCTCCGGAGACAAACCGGCGGATAAATAGTCCGGAGCACGGCGCGAATTCCCCAACGAACCGATATGTCGAAACCCAACGCCGGAAACGAAAGCGCGGAGATGGACTTCTGGTCCCATTTCGCGGCGCTGCGCCCCCATTTGGTGCGCGGTGCCGCCGCTGTCGTCGTGATCGCCGTCGCCGCATTTTTCGCCCGGCACTTCCTGATCGACGTGGTGCTTTTCGGCCCCAAGAGCGCCGGTTTCCCGACCAACCGGCTGCTGCTGGAGACCGGACACGGCCTCGCCGCGCTCTGCGGTTGGATCAACGCTTTGACAGGACTTTCGCTGAGCGTCAATCCCGAAGCGTTCGACGTCTCGAACCTCGATTTCCGGGTTATCAATACCGCCATGGCGGGGCAGTTCAACCTGCACATGAAAATCTCGTTCGTGACGGGTCTCGTGCTGGCCATGCCCTACGTCCTCTGGGAGTTCTGGCGTTTCGTGAAGCCCGCGCTCACACAGCGCGAAATCGCCGCCACGCACCGCTTCGTATTCTGGATCTCGGCCTGCTTCTTCACGGGCCTGCTCTTCGGCTATTTCGTCATCGTGCCGCTCTCGGTCAGCTTCTTCATCAATTACGAAGCCAGCGCTTCGATCGTGAACATGATCGACGTCAATCAGTACCTTTCGACCGTCATCGTCGCATCGCTGGCCTCGGCGCTGGTGTTCCAGCTGCCGCTGCTGGTCTACTTCCTGACCCGTATGGGGCTGGTCTCGTCGTCGTTTCTGAAACGCTACCGCCGGCACGCTTTCGTCGGCCTGCTGGTGATCGCCGCGATCATCACGCCGCCCGACATTTTCAGCCTGATTCTGGTTATCATACCTCTTTACTGGCTCTACGAACTTAGCATCCGTCTTTCCTCCCGCATCGAACGCCGCGATGCGGCGGACGGAGCCGTGGCAGCCGCTGTAATTTCCGCAACATCCGATGAAAACTGAAACAACCCTCTCCCGGCCCGTGCGGATCGTCGTGATCGGCGCCGGCAACCGGGCGCATAAATACCTCGAATACGCCCGCCGGAATCCCGAACAGCTCCGGTTGGCCGCGATCGTCGAAGTCAACGACCTGCGCCGCCGCGCCATGGCCGACGCTTTCGGGCTTCCCGACAAGTATTGCTACGCCCATTACGACGACTTCTTCGCCGAGGGGCTCGATGCCGACATGGTGCTGATTTCGACTCCTGAGAACGCCCATTTCGACCCGGCCGTGAAGGCTATCGACGCCGGATACCACGTCCTGCTCGAAAAGCCGATCGCCCAGCGTCTCGACGAATGCCGCGAAATCGCCCGGCGCGCCCGCCGGCGCGGCGTGCTGGTCGGCGTCTGCCATGTGCTGCGCTACCATCCCTATTTCGCCAAGATCCGCGAGCTGGTCGCTTCGGGGCGGCTGGGACACGTCGTTTCGGTCAACCATACCGCTTCGGTCGGACTCGACCGGGCCACCCACAGCTACGTGCGCGGCATCTTCCGGCGCGAGAGCGAAGCCAATCCGATCCTGCTGGCCAAATGCTGTCACGACATCGACTTCCTGCTGTGGCTGACGGGTTCGCACTGCCGCCTGCTCTCGTCGTTCGGGTCGCTGCGCTGGTTCCGTGCGGAGAATGCTCCCGAAGGCTCCGCCGCGCGGTGTCTCGACTGCCGGATGGAATCCGAATGCCCCTTCTCGGCGCGCGACCTCTACTACGTCCGCCGCGACTGGGTCTCGAACTTCGACGTGCCGCCCGGAGCGACGCTCGATGCGACGATTATGGAGGAACTGCGCACGGGAATGCTGGGCCGCTGCGTCTATCGTTGCGACAACGACGTGGTCGATCACCAGCTGCTTTCGATGGAGATGGACGACGAGGTGACGATGAGCCTTTCGATGGAGATGTTTACCAACGACGATTTCCGCAAGACCCACATCCGGCTGACGGGCGGCGAGATCGACGGCGACGAGCGTACGCTGCGGGTCCGCAGGTTCCGCGGCGGGGATGCCGAGACCTATGATTTCTCGGACATCGCCGGACAGCCCTTCCACGCCGGGGCCGACCTGCAGCTGATCGGCGATTTCATCCGCGCGCTCCGCGACCCCTCGCGGCCGTTCCTCACCACGATCGACGATTCGATCGAGAGCCACCGCATCTGCTACGCCGCCGAACGCAGCCGCCGGACGGGCGAGACGATCCGGATGGATGCCGCCGAATGATCGGACGATTTGCTTCGAGAAGACCGGAATTCCGGTCTTCTCTCGTTTTAGCATTAACTTTGCTACCTTTGTCCGAAACATCTCCGCCATGCAAACCCTTTTTTTCTGGATCGACTCGGTCAATAACGTGCTCTGGTCTTATCTGCTGGTCGCCCTGCTGTTAGGCTGCGCCGTATGGTTCACCGTGCGTACGCGCGGCGTGCAGTTCCGCATGCTGCGCGAGATGCTCCGTGTGCTGGGGGAGTCGGCGGGCGGCGGACGGCGGGGCGAGCGGCATGTCTCGTCGTTTCAGGCTTTCGCCGTCTCGCTGGCGAGCCGCGTCGGTACGGGCAATCTCGCGGGCGTCGCCACGGCGATCGCCGTCGGCGGTCCGGGAGCCGTCTTTTGGATGTGGATCATCGCCCTGCTGGGGGCTTCGAGCGCCTTCGTCGAATCGACCCTCGCCCAGCTCTACAAACGTCGCGGCAGGGATTCCTATATCGGCGGTCCGGCCTATTATATGGAACGGGGACTGGGCCGGCGCTGGATGGGCGTGGTCTTTGCCGTACTGATCTCCGTCACGTTCGGCTTCGCCTTCAATTCGGTGCAGAGCAACACGATCTGCGCCGCATGGGAGGGCGCTTTCGGCTTCGACCACCATTGGGTCGGCATCGCCCTGACGCTGCTGACGCTGGGCGTTATCTTCGGCGGCATACACCGCATCGCCCGCGTGAGCGGGGTGGTGGTCCCGGTCATGGCGCTGGGGTATATCGCCCTTGCGCTGGGCGTGGTGCTCTTCAATTTCCGGCGGCTGCCCGAAGTCGTGGAGCTGATCGTCGCCAACGCTTTCGGCTGGGAGCAGGCGATGGGCGGCGGCGTGGGAGCCGCGCTGATGCAGGGCATCAAGCGGGGGCTGTTCAGCAACGAGGCGGGCATGGGTTCCGCGCCCAACGTCGCCGCCACGGCCCATGTCTCGCATCCCGTCAAGCAGGGGCTGATCCAGACCCTTGGGGTCTTCACCGATACGCTCGTAATCTGCACCTGCACGGCTTTCATCATCCTTTTCGGCGGCGTCCCCGACGCATCGCTGTCGGGCATCCGGCTTACGCAGGCCGCGCTGGTCAGTGAAATCGGCCCCGTCGGCAGTGTCTTCGTCGCCGTGGCGATCTTCCTCTTCGCTTTCAGCAGTATCATCGGCAACTACTATTACGGCGAAGCCAATATCCGCTTCATCACCCGTCGTCCGGGCGCGCTGACCCTCTACCGGCTGCTGGTCGGGGCGATGGTGCTGTTCGGGGCCCTTGCCACGCTCGATCTGGCGTGGAGCCTTGCCGACATTACGATGGCGCTGATGACCCTCTTCAACCTCGCCGCTATCCTGCTGCTGGGGCGTCAGGCTTTCCTGCTGCTGGCCGATTACGTCGCCCAGAAACGGCAGGGCATCAAAAATCCGGTCTACACGCGTGACCGGATTCCTGAGTTGAAAGACAAGGCGGAGTGCTGGTAGCAATTCAGCAGGCCGCCGCCGAAGTCGGCCGGGGGCGTCAGTTCACCACCACATTCGCGAAATATTCGCGCAGCAGCGCCGCGGCGCGGTCCAGCTGTTCCGGCGTATTCTCCCTGACGTCCGAGAGTTTGTACTCCTTTCCCATCGCTTCGTATTTGTGAACTCCGAGCGTGTGGTAGGGCAGCAGCTCGACCCGTTCGATCTGCCTGTAGCCGCCGAGCCGCCCGCCCAGCGTGCGGATGTCGGCTTCGGCGTCGCTGTAGCCCGGCACCAGCACGTAGCGGAGCCAGAAGGGTTTGCCGTGTTCTTCGAGCCATGCCGCCGTGCGGAGGGTTTGGGCGTTGTCGCGTTCGGTGAGCGCGAGGTGGCGTTCGGGATCGGCCTGCTTCACGTCGAGCAGGATCAGGTCCGCCAGCCCCAGCAGCTCTTCGACTGCCGGATTCCAGATGCTGCCGTTCGTGTCGATGCAGACGTGGATGCCCGCCTCCCGGAGCCTGCGCACCAGCGGCGCCAGCGCCGCGGCCTGAAACGTCGGTTCGCCGCCCGAAAAGGTCACGCCGCCCCGCCGTCCGTAAAAAGGCTTCTGGTCCACGGCCATGCGCAGTATCTCGTCCGGGGACGTGGGCGTGCCGCCGCAGGCGTCGATCGTGTCGGGATTGGCGCAGTAGAGACAGCGGAAATTGCATCCCTGCAGGAAAACGACGAGCCGGAGTCCCGGCCCGTCGAATGTTCCCATTGATTCGTAGGAGTGTACCTTTATCATCTTACATCCGCTCGTGGAAACTGCGGCTGATGACCTCCAGCTGGTGTTCGCGGCTCAGCTTGGTGAAGTTCACGGCATAGCCCGACACGCGGATCGTCAGCTGCGGATAGTTTTCGGGGTGCTCCATGGCGTCTTCGAGCATCGCGCGGTTCAGCACGTTCACGTTCAGGTGGTGCGCCCCCTTGGTGAAGTAGCCGTCGAGCATCGTCACGAGGTTCTCGATCCGCTCCTCCTGCGTCGGGCCCAGCGATTTGGGGATGATCGAGAAGGTGTTCGAGATGCCGTCCTGCGAGTCGCGGTAGCGTAGCTTGGCCACCGAGGCCAGCGAAGCGATCGCGCCGCTCTTGTCGCGTCCGTGCATCGGGTTGGCGCCCGGAGCGAAAGCCACGCCTTTGGCGCGTCCGTCGGGCGTCGCGCCGGTCTTCTTGCCGTACATCACGTTCGAGGTGATGGTCAGCAGCGAGAGGGTCGGACGGGCGTTCTTGTAGACGGGCAGCTTCTTCAGTTCCTCGCTGAAATAGTACACGAGGTCCACGCCCAAGTGGTCCACCCGGTCGTCGTTGTTGCCGAAGCAGGGGAATTCACCCTCGATGTCGAATCCGTCGGTGAGCCCCTGCTCGTTGCGGCGCGCCGTCACCTTGGCGTATTTGATGGCCGAGAGCGAGTCGAGGGCGATCGAGAGACCGGCCACGCCGTAGGCGAGGTTGATGCGCGGGTCGGTGTCCACCAGCGCCATCTGGGCCTTCTCGTAATAATATTTGTCGTGCATGTAGTGGATGATGTTCATCGCCTCGTTGTAGACGCGGGCGATTTCGGTCAGCACCATCTTGTAGTTGCGCATCACCTCTTCGAAGCGCAGCGGGCCCTCGGTGAGCGCCGGAATGCCCTTGACCATCAGCGTGCCGGTGTTCTCGCAGCGGCCGCCGTTCAGAGCCAGCAGCAGGGCCTTGGCCAAGTTGCAGCGGGCGCCGAAGAACTGGATCTGACGGCCGATGTCCTGATACGACACGCAGCAGGCGATGCCGTAGTCGTCCGAGTGGCGCACTTCGCGCATCAGCTCGTCGTTTTCGTATTGGATCGAACTGGTGTCGGCCGAAACCTTGGCGCAGAAATCCTTGAATCCCTGCGGCAGGTCGGGGCTCCACAGAATCGTGAGGTTGGGTTCGGGCGACGGACCGAGGTTGTAGAGCGTCTGCAGGAAACGGAACGAGGTCTTGGTCACCTTCGTGCGGCCGTCGTTGAAGCGTCCGCCGATGGCTTCGGTCACCCACGTCGGGTCGCCGGCGAAGATGTCGTTGTAGGACTGCATTCTGAGGTGGCGCACCATGCGGAGCTTGATGACGAACTGGTCGATCAGCTCCTGCGCGAACACTTCGTCGATGTTGCCGTGGGCCAGATCGTACTCGATGAAGATGTCGAGGAACGACGAAACGTTGCCCAACGACATTGCGGCGCCGTCCTGCTCCTTCACGGCGGCGAGGTAGGCCATGTAGACCCACTGTACGGCCTCCTGCGCCGAGTGCGCCGGACGGCTCAGGTCCAGTCCGTAGTATTCGCCCATCGTGCGGATCTCCTTGAGTGCCTTGATCTGCTCCGCGACCTCTTCGCGCAGGCGGATGCGGGCGTCGGTCATCGGGCCGGTCAGGCCGCGCAGGTCCTCGGTCTTGGCTTCGATCAGCCGGTCGGTGCCGTAGAGGGCCAGACGGCGGTAGTCGCCGATGATGCGGCCGCGGGCGTAGTTGTCGGGCAGACCCGTCAGGAAGCCCAGCGAACGGAACGAGCGGATCTCCTCGGTGTAGACGTCGAACACGCCGTCGTTGTGCGTCTTGCGGTAGTGGGTGAAAATATCCTTAACCTTCTCGTCCACGTCGACGCCGTTCTCCTTGCAGGCGCGCGATACGACGTTGATGCCGCCGAAGGGCTTGATGGCGCGCTTGAGCAGCTGGTCGGTCTGCAGACCGACGATCAGCTCCTGTTCTTTGTCGATGTAGCCGGCTTTGTGCGAAGTGATGGTCGAAACGGTCTTGTTGTCCAGCGAACGGACGCCGTTGTTGGCGCGCTCCTCTTCGAGGGCCTTGAGACAGAGGTTCCAGATGTGCTTCGTGCGGTCGGTGGGACCCTGCAGGAAGGAGGCGTCGCCCACGTAGGGGGTGATGTTCGTCTGAACGAAACTCGTCACGTTGATCTCCTTGCTCCAAAGTCCGTCGATAAAGGTTTTGTTCAATTCCATAAATTATTATTCGTCAAAATGAGATTAAAATTGTTTTCTTTGGGATGCGCAAAGGTATGTTATTTTTTTCACAATACCGAACGCTGCGGCGCATTTTCTTAAAAAATCTTAAAAAATACCTGCGATTTGTCGGACCATATCGCCCCGGAGCGTTTTTTCTGCAGGACGGAGTCCTTCGGCCTACGGTTTGGCCCCTGCTTTGCAGCGACGAATGCGGACCGGGATCGGGCGGCATCGGCAGCGTCGGGCCCGGCGGACCGGTGCCGCCGCAGATTCCGGCGGGCCGATATGTGCGACCGATGCGGCGGAATACGGCCCGGAGGTCTCGAACGCGCATCTTGCCTTCGGGTCCCGCCGCAGTTTTGCCGGGACGGGTGTATGCTGTTTTACCGGGGCGGGTGTATGTTGCGGACCTTTGCTGGTTTGCCGGGACGGATGCACGCTGTTTTGCCCGACCGGACCTTCGCTGTTTTGCGGGGTGGATGCACGCCGTTTTGCCGGGGCGAACGCTCACTGTTTTGTCGGACCGGGCGCATTGACCGGAATATTTCGTACCTTTGTCCCGGAAGCCGTCCCGTGTTTCTGGCGCCGCACCCGCTAAGATGCACCCCGCTGAGTGCCCACAGAGATGCGTGCCCGGCATGATGCCGCTTCGGCCCTGCCTGAACGCTCTGCGGCCGCGGACCCGAAGCGGCAGGAAACGGCGACCGTAATTCCGCAAAACCGATTCGTCATGGAAGAACTGACTCTTACGACCCCCGCACTGCTCTTTTCAGCCGTCTCGCTGATTCTGCTGGCCTACACCAACCGTTTTCTGTCGTACGCCCAGCTGGTGCGCACGCTCAAGGAGCAGCACCTCCAGCACCCCTCGAAAGTCACCCGCGCGCAGATCGACAACCTGCGCCGCCGCCTGCACCTCACGCGCACGATGCAGATTCTGGGCGTTTCGAGCCTTTTTCTCTGCGTGGTGACGATGTTCCTGCTGTATGTCGGATTTTTCGTCCTTTCGGCCTATGTCTTCGGCGCGGCGTTGCTGCTGCTGATCGGTTCGCTGGGCGTGTCGATCTGGGAAATCCAGATTTCGGTCCGCGCCCTCGAAATCCACCTGCACGACATGGAGAAATAGCCGTAATAACGAAGATGCCGCGACCTCGCGTCGCTGCATCTCCCACTAACCTACTTATGTAACCTAAAACCAACTTGGAAAACCTCATCCGGTTTTCACACTGCAAATATACGGGGCCGTCGTTACTTTGAAATGACGGCCCCGTTACATTTCCGTTTCACGGGCCGGAGGACATTCCGCCGCAAAACCCCGGCATACCGGGAACCGCAGGCGCGTGGCCGGACGCGGACAGTGCGGTGCGGCCGGACAGGCATGCGGAGATGTGCGGTTCCTGCGCATGAAAGGGTCCGGAATTTCCGTCTCCGTTTTTCGCCCGCTTTCCGGAAGTGCCTTTTCGGATTAAAAAGGCGCATTTCCGTCGGTTTCGGGTTTTTTTATTAATTTAGCGGAGTGAAAACGGTGTGCGCCGGCACTCCGGTCCGGCCCGTTTCCCGATCTTCAGCGATGCTCAGACGTTTGTTCATATTGGCCGCCGTCGTGTCTCTCGGACTTCCTGCCGTCCGCGCGCAGGAGGGTGCGGCTTCGCATGCCGCGGTGATTCAGGCCGATACGCTGCCGGTGTTGCTGGAACGGCTGGAACGGGACCCTGAGGACATAGACCTGCTGGTCGAAATCTGCTCCCAATACACCATGCGGAGCGAATTCGCCGCGATTCATCCCTACGTTTCGCGTCTCCGCAGGGCCGGGGCCGCACACGACGACGAGCGTGCGCTGATGTACGCCGACCTCTTCTCCGGGCAGTCCTACCTGCTCGCCGAGGGCAGCGACTCGACCCGCATATACCTCGACCGGGCTTTGATCCGCGGGCGGCAGTGCGAAGACCCGGTGGCGCTGTGCCGGATTTACAATGCGCTGGGAATCTATGCCGTCAGCATCGAAACGAACTATTTCGGAGGCATCGAATATTTCCTCGAAGCGATGGAGTACGCCCGCAGCGCCTCGCTGAATCGCTTCTATCTGGTGGCGCAGTGCAATCTGGCCAATACGTATTACATGCGCAACGACCCTGCGGGCCTGAAATACGCCGAGGAGGTCTGCCGGCTGGGCGCCGAGTGGGGTTACGACTACCTCGCTTTCGGCGGCGCGGTCATCAGCGCCTACATGCACTACATGCTCGGCGATCAGGACCGGGCTTTGGAATACATCCTCCGGACGCTTTCCGACACCGATAAATTCGGCTACCACACCGAGCTTTACAGTCTCTACGCCAATATTGCGCAGGGCGCCGATGCGGGCGCCGAACGCTATTACCTGATGGCGCTCGACCACATCGACGAGAAGGTCGTGACCGCTACCGTGATGACCTACCTCAGTTACGGAACCTACCTGAACGACCGGGGCGAGTACGCCCGCGCGATTCCGGTGCTCCGGCAGGGCATCGAACTCTCGGAGCGGAGCAACAACGCCGTGCACCGCTATAAGCTTTACCTGCGTATCTCCGAGGCCGAGACCGCGCTGGGCCGCTACCGCGAGGCGCTGGACTATTTCAAGAGCTACCATAGTCAGGCGGACAGCATCTTCAACGTCGAGCGGGAGCGTTCGATCAACGAACTGCGGGTCAGGTACGACGCCGAGCGGCAGGAAAACATGCTGCGCAAGAGCGAAATCGACCTGATCCGCCAGCAGCGCCGATTCCAGCTGCTGCTGTTGCTGCTGCTCTTCGCCGTCGGCATTTCGACCGTGGTCTATATCCTCTACCGGCGCAAGGACAAGATGTACAAGCAGATCGTCCGGCAGCAGTACGAATTTCTGAAAAAGGAGAAAAAGGCCGCGCAGCCGGCCATGCCCCCCCCCGACCCTATTTCCCCGCAGACTGAAAAGCCGTCGCCCGACCGTGACGAACACGCCGTGCGCGACGCCGAACTCTTCGCCCGGATCGAATACCTGATGCAGACGGAAGGCGTCTACCGTCAGAACGACCTGACCATCGAACGGCTCGCCGAGCGGCTCGACACCAACCGCACCTATATCTCCCGTGCGATCAACCAGCAGGCCGGGAAGGCTTTCAGCAGTTACGTCAACAGCTACCGCATCGACGAGGCCGTGCGGCGTCTTTCCGACGTCGATGACGATACGCCGCTGAAGGCGCTTGCCCAGATGCTCGGCTACAACCACCTGCAAACTTTCTATACTTCGTTCCAGAGTGCGATCGGCATGCCGTCGTCTAAGTACCGCGAGAAACTGCTCAAACTCCACCGCGAGCACCAGCTCTGAGCGCAACCCCGTTTTTCGGGGTTTGTTTTTTTCGGAATTTGTCAATTTTTACGAATTCCGAAAAGCTGCGTTTCATAAATCGTCCGGCTTCTTCTATATTTGCCAATAGGTTGATGAGGCGCTTTGCCCGATGCGGGCGGTGCGTATCCTTTTGGTGATTTTGTCCGGCGGATGTCTGTTTGACGCAGGCGGTGCCGTCCCCGAATCCGTAAGTATTCTTTTAAACGCTGTTCATATGAAAAAAACGTTACTATTCAGCAGTCGATCCTTGTTGACTGCGGCTTTGTTCTTCTGCGCCGCTTCGGTCGTCTCCTGCCAGAAGGAGGAGACCGCCGGCGCCGCGCCTTCGTGCGCCGCGATCCGTCTGACCGCCGAGCCGGCGGAGTTCGTCCGGACCAAGAGCGAAACGGACGTCGCCTATGCCTCCCGCTTCGTGGAGGGGGACGCCATCGGCCTCTTCGCCGTGATCCGCTCCGATGCCGAAACGCAGGCCTATCCGGCCGCTTCGGGCAACTACATCCAGAATGCCAAATTCGTCCGTCAGGCCGACGGTTCGTGGCGTGAGGAAGGCTCCAAATCCTATTACATGGAGCAGGGGCAGGTCATGGACCTCTATGCCTATTATCCCTATGCCGAAAATGCCGATCCTACGGCGCTCGTCTACGACGCTTCGGTTGCCGAAGCCGACTTCATGACGGCCCGCACGGCGGGATTCAGCGAGCGCGACGGCGAGATCAGACTCGTATTCCGTCATAAACTGGCGCTGGCCGAAGCCTTCGTCGCGGACGCCGACAAACTGACCGATTACGCCGTGACGGTGCAGAACGTGCGCACGAAAGCGGTGTTCTCGCTGGCGGCCGCGGCCCAAGATGCCGAAATGCAGTCCGTGGACGCCAAGACGGCTTCGGTGGCGATGACGCGCTGCGGCAACGCTTTCCGCGCCTACCTGCCGGCGCAGGAGATCGCCGAAGACAAGGCCCTGCTGAAGGTCGGGGGCAACGGCTTCGCGGCTTTCGACTACACGCATCCGGGCAAAACCTCGCTGGCCGCCGGTCAGGTCCGCAAACTGCTGGTTACGCCCGCTTTCGCAAATCCCGAACTGCTCCCCAACTGTTACGTCGTATCGCCGGGCGAGACGCTCTACATTCCCGTTTGCAAAGCTTTCGGCGTCTGGGAGAAGAACGAAGTGCTGGCGGGCGCCGGCACCGGCATGCTGGGAGCCATGGGCGCCCGCGTAGTCTGGGAGGACGTGCGCTATCTGCTCAACGACGATCAGATCACCGTGCTGGGCAGCGGCTCGAAAGCCGTTATTCAGGTGCGCACCACGCCCCGGACCTGCGGCAATGCGGTGCTCGCGCTGGAGATCGGCGGTGAGATCCGCTGGAGCTGGCACCTCTGGATCACCGATTACGATCCCAACGCTCCCGAAGCGCAGAAATCGAAGAACGGCCGGACCTTCATGGACCGCAACCTCGGTGCGATGAACGCCGAATACGGCAATATCGATGCGCTGGGACTCCAGTATCAGTGGGGCCGCAAGGACCCGGTTCCGTGTCCTGCGAAATGGGAGGACATCGCTACGCGCCCCGTGTGGAACGGCGTGGGCGTCAAGGTCGGTTTCTCGACCAAGGCCAATTCTGCCGTGATCCGCGACAATCTCGTGGCTTCGATCAACGATCCGCTGGCGCTCATCAAGGCGGTCGGCGTTCCTTACGACTGGTATTCCACCGTGAAAAATCAGGGTGAGAACCGCTGGAATGCCGCCGACGGCTCGAAAACCGAATTCGATCCGTGTCCCCGCGGATGGCGGGTTCCCGTGTCCGGTTTCGGAACCTTGTCGCCGTGGTACAATTGTGTTACTGCCGGCATCCCGTGGCTCAACGGAGTGATCTGGGAGGATCTGGGCTACTGGCCCGCGGCAGGTCTGCTCGAATCCAGCGGCCAGAGCTATCTCGGCATGTTCGGATACTATTGGTCGGCGACTCCCGGTGAAAATCTGTCCGGTGGCGTTAAACAGGAGGGATGCGCTTACGGATACAATTTCGATAATCAGACTTCGTTGACCAGCTACCTCCAGTACCGTCATACCGTTTTGTCGGTGCGCTGCGTCAAAGTGCAGTAATTCGATGTTTCACGCTTTAAAAAGATAATCACCATGAAATATACAGGTTCCATCCATACGACGTTTTATGCGCTTCTGGCCGCTGCCGCGCTTACGGCCGCCGGCTGCAGCGACGACGATAACGAAAAGGGCGGGGGAGCGACCGGCGTCGAGGCGAACTTCTCGGCCGAAATCACCCCTTACACCCGTGCCGCCGGCGACACTTGGACCAACGGCGATGCCGTCGGCATCTATATGCTCGGCGGCGATGCGGGCACGGCGGACAACGTGCGCTATACCTGCGAACCCAACGGACGGCTGTCGGCCGCGGATGCGAAAATCGTCATTCCCGGCAGCGGCACTTTCGATTTCGTCGCCTATCACCCTTACAAGCAGAGCAGCCTGAGCGGCGATGCGGGCAAGATCGACGGCTACCTCTATCCCGTCGTCCTGAGCGACCAGACCGATCCCGCGGCGATCGACCTGCTGTGGAGCGACAATGCGGCCGGGGTCACGGCCGCTGCGCCCGACGTGAAGTTCACTTTCGAACACGTGCTGTCGAAGGTCGAAATCGCCGTCAAGCAGGGCGGAGGCATCTCGGCCGACGACCTTGCCGGGGTTGTCGTCACCATCGACGGCGTCTACAACGAGGGCTTCTTCGCCCTGAACAGCGGCAGGATCGGCAATACGGGCGTTCCCGGTGCCGTGACGGCGCGCGCCGTCACCGAGGGCGTCAGCTACGAGGCGATCGTTCTGCCGACCACCGACGCCGCGCAGCGGGGCCGCGTCTTCACGGTGGAGGCGCCTCTGTTGGGACGCACCTATACATGGACGATGCCCGACGACTATCTTTTCGTGGGCGGCAAGATCCACGAAATCGAGATTACGGTCGATGTGGACGGCATTTCGGTCGTCACGGGCGACATTGCCGACTGGAACGGCGGCGATTCCAATCCCGAAGTCGAGACCGACGATGCCGAATTCCTCGCGCTTCCCAACTCCTATATCGCCCGTCCGGGTTCGACGGTGACGATTCCCGTTGCCAAGGCCTATGCCGCATGGCACAATATCCCGATGCTTCAGGAAGGCTCGTTCAGCATTCCCAACGACCTGACCGCCCGCATCGTATGGCAGGAGCGTTTCGATGAAGACGAAACCATCCTGTTCTCGACCAACGACAAGGTCACGATGACCGGATCGGGCATCAACGCCGCAATCGAAGTCGTCCTGAATCCCGATGTCGAAGGCAGCCTTGTCGTGGGCGTGTACGACGGCGACGGCAACTGCTACTGGAGCTGGCATATCTGGGTCACCGAGTACGATCCCTCGCAGCCCGCAGGGCAGCAGACCGTCGGCGGCAACGTCTTCATGGACCGCAATCTGGGCGCCACTTCGCTCGTGAAGGGGCCGCAGAGCGCCGGATGTTTCTACCAGTGGGGCCGCAAGGATCCGTTCCAAGGTCCCTATACGTGGATGATGTTCCTCAATGCCAACGCCGGCTGGTCGAACGACGGTATCGGCAAGTTCATGACGCTCAAAGGGCTTGCTTCGACGAAGGTTCCCTCCGAGAATCTCGTGGCTTCGGTCCAGCAGCCTTACCGCTATATTGTGGGTATTTCCGGAACGCAGGACTGGCTGTCGCCGGATGTCGGCGGCGAAGCCTACCGCTGGAGCAACGCCGACGGTACGAAAGGCGTCTTCGACCCGTGCCCTGAGGGGTGGCGCGTGCCCGTTTCGGGTGCGGGAGCGGCTTCCGCGTGGGCCGATCTGAACGGCGTGTGGGATGCGGAGCGTACCGGATGCGTTTTTGCTGAAGGCAACGGCTACTATCCTGCGGCCGGCTATATCAATATCATGTCGGCGTCGGGTTCGGGCGGCGGCGCGGAAGCGGGTACTTCGGGCTACTGCTGGAGCGCATCGTCGGCCGGCCGGAACGGCTATGCGCTGACTTACAGCGTCTCCGCCATCAAAACCGAGGCCGAACTGACCAAGGCGTGGGCCTGCCCCGTCCGCTGCGTGAAGGATGTCAAATAGCACGCGGATATAGGAAGAAGACCGCCGCCCTTTCGTGGGGCGGCGGTCTTTGTTTTGGCGGCCGTGCGGTGTTTCCCGACCGCTGTTTTCTGTGCGGTGTTTTCTGTGCGGTGTTTTCTGTGCGGTGTTTCCCGTTCTGTGTTTCCTATCCGGTGTTTTCCGGCCGCTGTCTTCCGTTCGTCCGGTCCGGAATTCTCCGCAGGCCTGTCTTCTGCCCCGCCTATTTTCTGCTTTCGAGAAAGTAGTGCTGCGACTTGAGCAGGTTGCGGGCCTGCAGGATCATCGTCTTGGTTTCGTTGAGGATCGTCAGATAGAGTACGCTGGCCCGCGTGCTGGCCGCCGGGTCGCCGTTGATGCGGCGCAGCTGGTTCTTGATCGCCTCGACGATGGTGTCGAAGAGCTTGTCGCGCATTTCGAGCACCATGTCCAGATCCGAAAAGTCCTTCGTGCGGAGCATGTCGTTGATTTTGTCGAAAATCGCCTCCACCTGATCGTTTACGCGCATCAGATCCACGATCTGCTCCTTCGACAGCCCTTCGTGGTTGTTGTCGATGTGTCCGAACGCAGGACGGGTGATGTGGATCAGCGCCTTGGTCACCTCCGAGAGGTAATCCGTCACCTGCACGTAGAAGTGCCCGGTGTCGATGTCGCACTGCTGCAGGCGGCGCAGCGTCGGCATGATGCCGTATTTGCGGTCGCGGGCCTCTTCGAAGAGCCTGTTCGACGACTGCACCATCTCCTTGAGCACCTTGCGGTTCTCCTTGAAAACGGCGACCAGCGTCCGGTTGTAAATGCGCGTCACCTGCTCCATCGTCGTGCATACTTCGCCGATGCAGACGCAGAGCACTTCGTCCGGAGTCTCGGCCTTGATTACCGGCAGTTCCTCCGCGGCAGCTTTCTCCTCCGGCTTGGTGCGGTGGCTGCGGATGAGCAGCCATGCGCAGAGAGCGACGAGCGTCGTGACGGCGATCCAGCCGCCCCAGAGCAGCAGCAGCGTCACGCAGAGGGCGATCAGGAATCCGCCGAGCGCGGTGATGAACCACCCCGAAATGACGGCCATGACGCCCGTGATGCGGTATACGGCGCTTTCGCGGCCCCACGTCCGGTCTGCGAGCGATGAACCCATAGCCACCATGAAGACCACGTAGGTGGTCGAGAGCGGCAGTTTGTAGGAGGTGCCTATGGCGATCAGGATCGAGGCGGCCGTGAGGTTTACGACGGCGCGGATCATGTCGTAGGGCGCCGACGAACGCTCCTCGGCAGGCAGCGGTTCGAAGCGTCGGTCGATGACTTTCTGCATGCGGTCGGGAATCAGCCCTGTCCACATGGTGTTGAGCGCGAGCGAGGCGCGTACCAGACTGCGCGATACGAAGGTCGAGCCGAACCGCTCGTCGCCCTCGTGCTGCGAGGCGAGCGAAAGCTCGGTTTCGGTGACGTGGCGCGATTTCTTCGAGAAGAAGAGCGTCAGGACCATCACCGCGCCCGACAGCAACAGCAGCAGGAAGTTGGCGCGCGCCGGATTGGCCAGTTCGCCCATCATGATCGACTCGCTGCCCGTTTCGCGGGCGATCTGCCATGCGTCGTAGCTGGCCAGCGGCACGCCGATGAAGTTCACCAGATCGTTGCCTGCGAAGGCCAGCGCCAGCGCGAAGGTGCCTGTGAGGATGGTGATGCGCATGATGTTGAGCCGCATGCGCTGGAAAATCCAGAGCACGACCGACGCCCCGGCCCAGAAGACGAGCAGCGTTACGAGCACGTGCTCGCCGACGTATTCTCCGACCGAAGTCGGAATCAGCCCCGAACTTTTCAGCCCCTTGAACAGCGCGAAGTAGAGGATTCCCGCCAGCGAAATGCCGCACCATACGGCGCCCCAGCGGCGGAACACCTTCGCGTAGCGGAACGAGAAGATGAGCCGCGAAACGTACATGAAGAGCGACCCTGCGGCGAACGCCAGCGCCACCGAGAGCAGGATGGCCGCGATGATGGCCATCGCCTTTCCGGTGTTGATGTACTGCGAGAGGTCCGAAACCGAAGCGGCCGGATCGCCCCAGATGTGGTAGAGCGCCGCGGCGACTCCCGCGCCCAGCAGTCCGAATACCATCGACACGGTGGTCGAGGTGGGCAGTCCGAGGGTGTTGTAAATGTCCAGCAGCAGGATGTTGCCCAGCATCATGCCCAGAAAGAGCATCATGATCTCCGGGAAGGAGAATTGTCCGGGATAGAAGACGCCGCTGCGCGCCACCTCCATCATGCCGCTCGACGTGAGCGTGCCGACGAGGATGCCGGCGGCGGCGATCCAGAGGATGACGCGGCGCGGTGCGGCTTTCGATCCGAGGGCCGAGTTGAGAAAGTTGACCGCGTCGTTGGCCACGCCCACGACGATGCCCATCACGGCCAGCAGGCCCATGACGATGACGATGCTTGTGAATAGAGGACTCATATGGTCGTTTGTCGTTTGTTTTTCGGCGGTTCCGTTTTGGCGCTCCGCCGTGTGTTTTCGTCCGGCCCTGCATC
Source organism: Alistipes sp. HGB5 (assembly GCF_000183485.2). Lineage (NCBI taxonomy): Bacteria > Pseudomonadati > Bacteroidota > Bacteroidia > Bacteroidales > Rikenellaceae > Alistipes > Alistipes sp. HGB5. The sequence goes on from NZ_AENZ01000045.1 coordinate 60,871, forward strand.
CGTTTTCCGGAGGAGGCTTTCGCCCGCCGTTTCCGGCGGAGATCGCCGCCCTGAGATGCGGGGCCGGTCTTTCCGGTGCAAAGGAACGAAATGGATGTTACAAACGTGTTACGGACGGATTGCGGCTCTATGAATGTTTGCGCAGGGTGAAGGTGAATTCCAGTCCGCCGCGCTCCGAGTTGCGGACCGAGATCGTGCCGCCGTGCATCATCACGGCGTTTTTGACGATCGCAAGCCCCAGCCCCGTGCCGCCCAGCTTGCGCGAACGCCCCTTGTCGATGCGGTAGAAGCGTTCGAAAATGTGGGGCAGGTGTTGTTCCTCCACGCCGATGCCGTTGTCGGAGAACTGCAGCGTGTACTGCTCCGGCGAGTCGTCCAGCAGGCGGATGAAAATGTCGCGTCCGCCCGAATAGGCCGCGGCGTTGTCCGCGAGGTTGCGGAACACCGAACCCAGCAGCGAGGGGCTGCCCTCCATTTCGAGCGGATAGGGGAAGTCGCAGTTCACGCGCAGCCGCTGCCCTTCGGGCCGGAGCTGCATGTCGGCGCGGATTTCGTCCACGATGTCGTTCAGCACGACACGCTCCTTGCGGATCAGCTGGCTCGCCTCGTCCATGCGCGTGACGGTCGAGATGTCGGCGAGCAGGCTGCGCAGCCGCGCCACCTGCGCGCAGCTCTTTTCGAGGAACGCCGTGCGCTTCTCCGCTCCGAGCCCCGGATTGTCCAGCAGAGTTTCCAGATACCCCTGAATCGCTGCCACGGGCGTTTTCAGTTCGTGGTTGATGTTGTTCGTGAGTTGTTTCTTGATGCGGATTTTCTCCTGCTGTTCGTGCAGCGCCAGCGCATGTTCGCGGTCGCGGTCGGCCGTGGTGCGCTGCAGGCGGGCGTACAGCCGGATGATATGGCTCGATATGTCGCCCAGCTCGTCGTGCGGAAAGACCGCCTGCTCATCGATCCGCTCGCCCCGCTCGGCGCGCTGGGCGAAATCTCTCAGCCGCGTGATGTTGTGTCCCAGCCGGCGGGTCGCGAAGTAGGCCGCCACGCTCATCAGCAGCGTGACGCCCAGCATGAACCACAGAAATTCGCGGTCTGCGGCCAGCACTTCGCGGAGCGTTATCGAATAGGGCACGGCCGAGCGGACGACGACCCCGCCGTCGGACATGGCCGAATAGAAATAGTAGAGGTCGGTGCTCTCCGAATGGCGGCGGATCGTGAATCCCGTGCCGCGGGCGAGGGCTTCGGCGACTTCGGGGCGGTCGAGGTGGTTGGTTTCCGGAAGGCTGCCGGCCGAATTGTCGAAGGTGACGCGCCCGGCGGCGTCGATCACCGTCACGCGCAGGTCGCCGAACGGTTCGTCGCGTGCGGCGATGAACTCCTCAGGCGTCGCGCCGTCGGCGAGGGCGTCGAGCATCCGCAGGTTGAAGAGCTGCAGGCGGGTGTCGAGCCGTTCGGCCTTGAACTGCTTTTCGCGGCCGTACTGAAAGACGATGAAGCAGGCGACCAGCGCCCACGAAAACGCGAGCAGCAGCAGGAAGAGCCGCCGGTGGTAGGAGAGGCTACTCCTCAAACCCGTACCCATAGCCCAGACGTGTTACGATGTGGTCTCCGTAGACGCCGATTTTGCGGCGCAGCCGCGTGATATTGACGTCGATGGTGCGGTCCAGCACGATCACCTCGTCGCTCCAGACCTGATGCAGTATCTCCTCGCGCGAAAAGATTCTGCCGCGGTTCGAAAGCAGCAGGGCGAGTATTTCGAACTCCTTTTTTGTCAGGGCCAGCGGCGTTCCGTCCACGGTGCAGATTTTGCGGACGAGGTCCATGTGCAGCCCTTCGAACGCGATCGCCCTGCTCTGGCCCTCCTGCGGTGCGGTGCGGCGCAGCACGGAGCGCACGCGGGCCAGCACTTCGCGCACGGAGAAAGGCTTGGCGATATAGTCGTCGGCTCCGATGTTGAGCCCCGCGACCGTGTCGTCCTCGGTGTCTTTGGCTGTGCAGAAGATGATCGGCACGGCGGCCGTTTCGGGCTGCGCCCGGAGCTGCCGGGCCATCTTGAATCCGCTCATCTCGCCCATCATGACGTCGAGCAGAATCAGCGAATAACGTTCGGGGTGCATGCCGAGGGCCTGTTCGGCGCTGTACGCCGTATCGACTTCGTAACCCTCGACTTCGAGATTGAACTGAAGAATCTCGCAGAGGGATTCCTCGTCGTCCACCACAAGGATTTTGTGCTTTGTCATAACTGTTACGGATTGGTATCCGCATCAAAAGTACGTAACAATCCCTTTATTGCGTGGTCCCCGCCGAATATTTAACCGAAATGTAACAGCCCGTCATTCGCCCAGCACCTGCATCTGCTGGCGGATCGACTCCTCGTGGATGGCCTGCAACACCGAGCGCATGAATTCGCGGTCCATGCCCAGCTGTACGGCCTGCTCCGCGCGTCGCGCCAGCAGGTCTTCGTAACGTTTGGCCTGCAGGATCGGCATGTTGTGCTCTTTCTTGTACTGCCCGATGTCGCGCGATACCCGCATGCGGCGCACGAGCAGTTCGAGCAGTTCGTCGTCTATCTTGTCGATCTGCGAACGCAGTTCCGAAAGGCTCTCCGTCGTGGTGTTGGCTTCGCGGATCACCAGACTGCGGCAGATGTAGGCCAGACCCTGCGGCGTCACCTGCTGGGCCTTGTCGCTCCACGCGCAGTCGGGCGAACAGTGCGCTTCGACGATCAGCCCGTCGAATCCGAGGTCCATGGCCTGCTGCGAAAGCGGCGCGATCAGTTCGCGGCGGCCTCCGATGTGGCTGGGGTCGCAGAAGATCTGCAGGCCCGGCAGGCGGCGGTGCAGTTCGATGGGGATCGACCACATCGGATGGTTGCGGTAGAGACTCTTGTCGATCGACGTGAAGCCGCGGTGAATGCCCCCCAGACGGCGGATGCCGGCGTTGTAGATGCGCTCCACGCCGCCGATCCACAGTTCGAGGTCCGGACTCACGGGATTCTTGACCAGCACCGGAATGTCGTGGCCGCGCAGCGCGTCGGCGATCTCCTGCATGGCAAAGGGGTTGGCCGTGGTGCGGGCGCCGATCCAGATCATGTCGATGCCCCCTTCCAGCGCCGCCATGACATGCTTGCGCGTGGCGACCTCGGTGGCGGTGTACATCCCTGTTTCGCGTTTTACGCGCTGGAGCCATGCCACGCCTTCGGCACCCACGCCCTCGAACCCTCCGGGTTTGGTGCGGGGCTTCCAAAGTCCGGCGCGGAAAATCCGCACGCCTTCGGCGGCCAGTTCGCGGGCGGTTTCGATCACCTGCTCTTCGGTTTCGGCGCTGCACGGTCCCGCGATGACCAGCGGGCGCCGGGGATCGAGTCCCGGAAAATTGATGGGTTGCAAATCTTTCATATCAGTTCTGTTTGAATTATTGTCGTTTGTCTTGTCTCTGTCTTTTCGCGTCATTCGCAGCCTGCCGCCTCGTTTGCGTCTCTGTCCCCGCCCGCCGCGAAAATCGGGTCCTATGTCCTTCCGCTCAGATTTCGGGATTGGGATATTCGGCATATTCGCCCAGAATCCGGAAATCGCTGGTCAGCGGCCGGGCCGCATCGACCGCCTGCCGGTACCGCATCGGGTCGTCGAAGGTCACGTCCACGTAAAACCGGTATTCCCATTCGCGTCCGATGATCGGCAGCGACTGTATTTTCGTGAGGTTGATTCCGTAGAAGGATAACAGCGTCAGCACTTTCGAGAGGCTCCCCTGCGCGTGGGGCAGTGTGAATACCAAAGACGCTTTGTCGGTGCGGGCCGGATCGGTGAACTCCGCCGCGCGGCTGCGGTCGGCCAGTACCAGAAAACGGGTGAAGTTGTGCTTGTTGGTCTCGATGCCGCGTTCGAGGATTTCGAGTCCGTAGAGTTCCGCGGCTTCGGCGCCGCAGATGGCCGCCGTGCCGGCGAGCCGCTGGCCGGCGATTTCGCGGGCGCTTCCCGCCGTGTCGTCGCGCTCGACGACTTTCATCGCGGGCCGGGCCTTGAGGTATTCGCCGCACTGCATCAGGGCGATCGGGTGCGAATGCACCTCGCGGATGTCTGTGACCCGCTGTCCCGGAAGCGCCGCCAGCACGTGCGAGATGCGGAGTTTGTACTCGCCGATGACCGCCAGCGTGCTGCGGCGCAGCAGTTCGTGGTTGGGCAGCAGGCTTCCGGCAATGGTGTTCTCGATGGCCGCCACTCCCAGCAGCTCGGCGTCGGCTGCCATGCGGGCGAACTGCTCGTCGAAACTCACGCAGGGCAGCACCTCGACCTCTTCGCCGGGGAAACTTCCGTGCGCCGCGGTCTCGTGGAAACAACCCGCTATCCCCTGTATCGTTATCCGTTTCATCTTCTGAATCGCATTAAAAAATCCCGCTCTTCTACAGAACGGGATCCTTCGTGTTTTCACTCTATTGTTTTATACAGTTAATTGCATGCCATCCCGCTTCTTCCCTTGCTATAAAAGAAAAAGTAAAAGAAATAATATGCAAAACCGTAAAGTCTCATTGTCTCCTTGGTGGATTAACCTCTGGCAAATGTAGTGAAATATTCCCGGAATCCAAATTTTCAGCCCTGTTTTTTGCCTGCCGCGGCCAGTTTGCGTGCTTTGAAACGCTTCTTGAACTGCTGGCGGCGTCCGAACAGAAGCCTGAAAAACGTGCCCCGCAGCAGCGTGTCGTCCATATCCCACTGCCTCGTTTCGGCGTAGCGGTCGAGTATGTATAGAAACGCCACGGCCGGGCAGCTCAGCCGCCGCAGGTTGATCATGCATTCGTCGGGGCGGAGCGGCCGCCGGAGGAATTTCATGCGGTTTATGTCGATCAGCTGGAAATCGTAGCGTCCCGTCGCCTCGTCGTGCCGCCAGAGGATGTTGGTCTGGTTGAAATCCTCGTGGCAGATCCCTTTTTCGTGGAGCCGGACGGTGAAACGGGCGAATGCTTCGAGCACGGGCAGCGAATCGGAGGTCGGGAACCGTTCCGTAGCCGCCGTGAGCGGTGCGTAGTCCGACCGGCGGGATACGAAATAGGTCTCCGTTATCAGCCCGTTGCGACGGTATTCGCTCCATGCGACGGGTTCGGGCGTGTCGATTTCCAGCTCGCGCAGGCGCAGGGCGTGTTCGTAGGCGCGCCGGGCCTTGCTCTTGCGGAAAAACGAGTACATGACGGCATTGAACGCGCTGGGCCGTTTGTAACGCTTGACCACGAGCCGTTCGCTTCCGATGTCGAAGGCGCGGATCTGATTGCGGCCGTCGTGAAGCACTTCGCCCGACACCGGGAAAAGTTCCGGAAGCTGCCGGACGAACTGCCGCAGGTATTCCATGCCGGGATTGACCGTAATTTTCATGTCCGTATTCATTTACACGGCAAAGTTTACGGCAAACGATCGGCTTGGATAGTCCATTTTGGGCGCAGTATTGGCTGATTGGGCGGCAATCGGGCTTCGGATTGTTTGTTTTGTCGCTTTTCGTCTGCCTGAAGCGGCCGCCCCTTCCGGAGACTTCCGCATGGGACGCGGCGTCTCGGTGGCCGGCGGACCCCAGCGTGCATCTCCGCATTTGGCGTCTTGGCAGCCAACGCCCCTCCCCGGCCTGCATCTTTCGCATTGGGCATCTCCGCAGCCGGCGGACCGCTGCCGTCCGCTCCGCCTGTTCCCTGTCAGGCCTTTCCGCCGAAATGAAAAAAGGATTACGTGACACGTAATCCTTGCTTTGCGAGCTGTTGACGAGGATTGAACTCGTGACCTCTTCCTTACCAAGGAAGTGCTCTACCACTGAGCTACAACAGCAACATTTCTCATTCGAGTGGTGCAAAAGTACATAAGAAAAATGAAAAGACCAAAAATTTGTGCGGTTTTCACAATTATTTTCTATCTTTACTTTTGAATTATAACTCTAAACCCATGAAACGTATACTGATAATAGGCGCCGGAGGCCAGATAGGTTCCGAGCTGACGGTTTACCTGCGCAAAATCTACGGCGACCGCAACGTCGTCGCCACCGACATGCGCGAATGCAAGGCTCTCGGCGAAGCGGGGCCTTTCGAAGTGCTCAACGCCCTTGACGCTACGGCCATGGCCTCGGTGGTCGCCCGTTACCATATCGACTCGATCTTCAACCTCGTGGCGCTGCTCTCGGCCGTCGGCGAGCGCAATCCCCAGATGGCGTGGAACGTCAACATGGGTGCGCTGAACAACTCGCTCGAAGTGGCCCGCCAGCACCACTGCGCGCTCTTCACGCCCAGCTCGATCGGCGCCTTCGGCCCCACCTCGCCCAAGGACCGGACCCCGCAGGATACCATCATGCAGCCCACGACGATCTACGGCATCTGCAAGGTCACGGGCGAAATGCTGGGCAACTACTACCACCACAAATACGGCGTCGATACCCGCTCGGTGCGTTTTCCGGGCATTATTTCGAACGTCACGCTGCCCGGCGGCGGCACGACCGACTATGCGGTCGAGATCTACTACGAGGCCATCCGTTCCGGTCGGTTCACCTGCTCCGTGCCGCCGGACGTCTATATGGACATGATCTACATGCCCGACGCGCTGCGCGCCTGCGTCGAACTGATGGAGGCCGATCCCGCGAAACTCGTTCACCGCAACAGCTTCAACATCGCCTCGATGAGCTTCACGCCGGAGATCATCTGCGCCGAGATCAGGAAGCGTCTGCCCGATTTCACGATGGATTACGACGTCGATCCCGTCAAGAAGGAGATCGCCGAGAGCTGGCCCAATTCGCTGGACGACACCTGCGCCCGCGAGGAGTGGGGCTGGAAACCCGAATGGGACCTTTCGCGCATGACCGACGACATGCTGGCGCACATCCGGACGAAACTGGCTGCCGAATGAGTCTGTCCGGCGGCCGTCCGGCGGTAACGCGTGTCGCCGAGACCGCTTCGAGCTGGGACGGCGCGCCGCTTCCGGCCTATCCGGCGGGGCGGCCGCAGGTGACGATTCTCCGGGCGACGATTCCGCCGCATGCGACGCTCCCGCGGCACACGCATGCCGTCGTCAATGCCGGCGTGATCCTCCGCGGCGAACTGACCGTGGTCTCCGACAACGGGACGGAGCGGACTTTCCGCGCCGGCGAGGGTATCGTGGAGCTGGTCGGCACGGTCCATTACGGCGAAAACCGCGGCGACGGGGAGACCGAGATGGTGATGTTTTACGCCGGAACGGAGGGCGTGCCGCTCTCCGAGAGTGCGGATCTATAACCGAAAGTTATGACGACGAGACGAATTACGCGGACCATAGCCCTTTTTGTGCTGTTGCTGACAGCTGCGGTTATCGGCGGGAGTTTCTACATGCTCGGCTTCTCGCTGCGCCCCGAAGAGACGATGCGGGCGAAAAATGCCACGGCCTATGGATATATGTACGCCGAGTATCCTTTCCTGCGTCCGTGGACGGACAGCCTCGAACGGGCCGGAGCGTTGCGCGATACGGTGATCGTCGATCCGCAGGGCGTGCGGCTCCATGCGCTCTACGCCGCGGCTCCCGAACCGACCGACCGCACGGCCGTCATCGTCCATGGATATACCGACTGCGCCGTGCGGATGCTGATGATCGGCTACCTCTATAATCACGACCTGCGTTACAACGTGCTGCTGCCCGACCTGCACTACCACGGGCGGAGCGAAGGCCGGGCGATCCGCATGGGCTGGCTCGACCGGCTGGATGTGCTGCGCTGGATGGAGGTCGCCGACACCCTCTTCGGCGGCAATACGCAGATGGTCGTTCACGGTATCTCGATGGGCGCCGCCACGACGATGATGGTTGCGGGCGAGTCGCAGCGCCCCTATGTGAAGTGTTTTGTCGAGGACTGCGGCTACACGAGCGTCTGGGACGAGTTCTCGAACGAGCTGAAAACCTCGTTCGGACTTCCCGCATTTCCGCTGATGCACACTGCGAGCTGGCTCTGTGATCTAAAATACGGCTGGAATTTCCGCGAGGCTTCGGCGCTGGCGCAGGTGGCCAAGTGCGAACTTCCGATGCTCTTCATCCACGGCGACGCCGACGATTACGTGCCTACGTGGATGGTCTATCCGCTCTATGAGGCCAAGCCGGGCGAAAAGGAGCTGTGGCTCGTTCCCGGAGCCGGACACGCCTACTCCTACCGGGACAACAGGGAGGAATACACCGCCGTCGTCCGGGAGTTCGTCGGAAAATACGTCCGCTGATTCCGCGGCCGCCCGGTCCGTGCTGGAGCCGTAACCGCCTCGGACCGCATGGACTCCGATCGGTCGCAGGAGACCGGTCCGCCGATCCGACAACGGCTGCGGTCCCGATAACAGTGCTGGCCTGACAACGGTGCAGCCCTCAAAGGGACCGCAGCTCTGAAAACGGTGCCGGACCCGAAATCGGCTGCGGTCCTGACAACGGTGCGCCCCGCATGAAACCCCAAGGCCGGAACTTCAGAGAAGTTCCGGCCTTGACATCTTCCGGATTTGCGGACCGTTCCCGGAAGTGCCGGGAAGAGGGGCGGCCGCGAAAATCCGCCTATCCGGGGCGCCTAATTGGAGGCGAGCTTTTTCACCGTTCCGGAGAACGATCCCGTCACCAGATAGGGCATCGGGTGGTCGTCGCCCGTCGAGAACGACACTTCGTAGTCCGTTCCGTTCGACGTTTTCAGGGTCAGCGAACCGTTGGTCATCGGGGCATGGGGCGTGCGGCCGCTGTAGAACCACGTGTTCACGGCCCGGAGATTTCCGCCGCCGAGCTCTTCCCGTGTGCCGGGCAGGAAGCCGGGCGTGTCGTCCGAGGTCGCTTTGTAGGTGCCCGACGGAATGTATTCCTGCCCCGGAGCCGTTTTCAGCCTGAACCAGAGGTAGTACCCCGTCGCGCCCTGCGTCGCGTAGCACTCCTTTTCGTAGAAGTGCAGGTCCCAGCGGTCGTACCGGGCCGTACATTCGTCCGTGATCTTCTTGATCGAAACCACCGGCGCGTCGGCGTTCATCGCATAGTCGGCATTCAGTTTCGAGTCGCCGCGGTAAGAGTCGTTTATGCGGTTTTCGAATTCGAGCGCTCCGCGGTAGCTGACGCGCAGCGTGCTGTCGTCTTCGTCGATGAACTCCGCCTTGATCGTGGTGATGCCGTTGTCGGTCTTGATCCGCATCTTTCCGCCGACGATGGCGTGGGGCGTTGTGGAACCCTCCTCTTCGTCAGGCTCGTTCCAATAGGTGCCGAACAGAGCCGGCATGCCGAAGGAATCGGTTCCGAGAAATCCCTCGATGAATACGCCTGCCTTGTTGTCGGTGGATTTGCCGATGGTGTATTCGCCGTCCAGCGGACGCGCGCTTTTCGGATCGGTCGCCAGTACGCTCAGGAAGTCGATGTCGAGCCGGTACTTGTAGGGCGCGGCATCGGCCTGATCGAGGTCTGCGTCGGTCAGCACCAGATAGTAGTCGCCGGCCGCATCGCCCCAGTAGGTGTGGTAATAGGTGCCGTAGGCGTGGGGGAGTGCGAGGTAATCGGGATCGGTCTCTCCGCCGTCTCCGCCGTTTTCATTGTCGTCGTTGCTGCATGCGGCGAAGGCCGTCAGGGCCAGCGCGGCGGTCAGGAGCAGTGATTTTCTGAAGATTTGCATAGGTCGTAACGTATTTGGGGATTAGTTTTTGAATCCGGGTTTTCCGGTGTAGGTGAACGAAAACGTCTCTTCGGCCCCGTCGTCGCGGAGCGTTCCCTCTATCTTCCAGCTTTCGCCGACGGTCGAGACGGTGAACGATCCCGACGTGGCGACGTAGGTGGCTTCGTCGGTTTTCCAGTAGGTGCCGGCGGCCCGGCCGCTCTGGGAGATGTAGCCTGAGCGGAACGTGAAGGTTTCGTTGGCGTATTTTCCCGCTTCCGAGCGCAGGTCGATCGTGTATTTGCCGTCGCCGGGCAGCGGCGCCGCCGGATCGGCGGCCGGCACGCTGCGGAGCTGCGAATGCAGTTCGACCCTTTCGTTGCCGCCGCGGAGCATGTAGGTGTCGGCCGCAATGCCGTAGTCGTCGGGATAGTAGTCGCCGAAGACCATCGACAGCCGTTCGTACACGACCGGGTCTTCCTCCCCGGATTCGTTTGCGAAGGCCAGCGCGCCGCTCCACGAGAACGAGAGGGCGGTTTTGTCTCCGTCGGTCACCTCGCCCGACAGGGTGAAGGTCCCGTCGCCCGATGCCGCGGGCGCGAGCGTCATGCTGCCCGAACGGATCGCGAATTTCTTTTTCTGCCCCGCCTGATTCGCGCTCCGGACCTCGACGCCGCTTTTGACGGTTTCCCACGAGGATGCCTCCGGCGCGAACGTTCCCGCCCGGCAGGTCTCCGCCGCCGTGTAAACGCCCGCTTCGGGCATCGCGGCGGAGGGTTTGGGGGCTTTGACGCTCGTCAGGTCCGCCTCCAGCACGTCTCCGTCCGCATTGGTCAATGTCAGACGGTAGTTGCCGTCTCCGGTCCGGTACCTGTCTCCGAGGTAAACCGCCTGCAAGACGGTCGTGAACTCGATGGTGTAATTTACGGCCCGCACGGGCGGCTCCTTCTCCTTGTCGTCGGAACAGGACGCGGAAGACAATACTGCGGCCGCCAGCAGCGGCAGCAGCAAGGTTTTTTCTATTCTCTCC
>NZ_AENZ01000044.1:0-7101 GCF_000183485.2 Alistipes sp. HGB5
TTTTGTCGGTCGCCCTCGCGTGTGCGAATCTGCGTCAGGGCCGAGAGCCGGGAGCCGTAGGCGGGCGATATGTAGCCTTTCGACACCTCGGCCGATTGGACCGTTTCGCCGCTGAAAATCGAGAGGATGCCGTAGGCATGCGCCTGATTGTAGATCGGCACGTCGTCGTAAAGAATTAATGTCTGGTCGTTGCTGCCGCCGGTGTACAAGGCTTTCAAGGTGGGGGCAAACCTTAATTACCGGAATCTAAACCGGGATCTGGTAAAGGCAAACACCGTGACGGTCGGCCCGGAGCTGGCCTATTACGCCCTGAAAGGACGGAAATTCTCGCTCCTGGGGATCGCAGCCGGGACGATCGGCTACCAGAAAGCCAAGGCGAAAAGCGATCTTGTGTACCTGGCGAAAAGCAAGGCTTTCGTGTATGGATACGAGGTCGGGATAAGGCCGGAAATGTTGCTAAGCCCGAAAGTGGCTCTTTTTGCCGAATACAGGTTTGAAATGTTGTTTAACTCCATTCTCCGGAATAACAACCATGTCGGCCTGGGGTGCGTGATCTATTTATAAACTTAAATAATTGAAGGTATGAGAAAGTATTTGTATTTGTCGGCCGTATGCGTGTGCATGGCATTGTGTTTCGTCGGTTGCAGCAAGGACGACGACGAACCGGGAGGAAAAGGGGCGATGTATGAGGTAACGATCGAGCAGTCGGGAGATTTCCGCAGCTTCATTAAGTCGGTCGTGGTAGTCGCCAACGGTACGCGGTTGAAAGACGGGGCGACGGGGGAAAGCCTCGCAAGCCCGTTGATTCTAAGCGATGAAGAACTGTCCGTCGAAAAGGTGACGTTAACCACGACGGGAAAGGCGATCGAGTTCGCCGTTTCCGGTAGTGTCGTGGACGGGGAGGACGGTGTCGTGAACGAGCCGATGCAGTGGGTTGTGACCGTTTACAAGAACGGAAAGGAGATCGAGAAAAAGAGCCTTTCTTTCCGGGACGGGAAGGAGATCGGTATGGATGATCTTAATCTGTATTATAATTGACGTGACGACCTGAATGTCCCCCGGATGAATGTTCGGGGGATTTTTTTCTTTTGGGCGTTCCCGTGGGACGGTCGGGCTTTACGTTTCAAGTCCTCGCCTAAAGGCTGTGGGCTTTACTCTGCAATCCCTAACGCATGGCTGAAAAGTCCTCTTGCCGGTGTTCTTCTTCATACAGCCTCATGCGTTCTTGTAATGCTTCTTTTAAATTGTCGCTTTTTTTCAGTCCGAGTTTGGCACGTATGTTCGCTCGTTGGCTGGTTATGTTTCCGCTACTCCGATGTAATAATTCGCATATTTGGCTGACGGTCTTGTCTTGCAGTATTAAACGGCAGATGTTTAATTCGGACGGGGATAAATTGGGATATATTCTCCTGATTGTATCAAGTTTACTTTTTTCCTTTTTCTGGTATGCGGCAAGGGCTGTAAAAAGATTTTCTTTGGATTGTTCCCCTATTATGTTTAACAGGGAGCTTGTCTTTTCTTCCGGGTTATTCTCGCTTAACAACTCGGCGAACGCGAATAGTTCTTCCTTTTTCATTTGGAGACGTTTCAAAAGCATTTCCTCTTCCTCTTTTAGCAAGTTGCTACTTTTTAGCAAGCTGCTGATATTACTGTGTAAGGATCTTCCTAATAAGGGGATCATGGTGTATATGATGATGATCAAAGGCAGATAACTGTATAGGAACGGTTCGTCGGTGATAAGTGTGCAGATTGTATAGGAAGCTATGGTAAGGGAGGACAATAGGATGGAGATATTACTCATATAGGCACAGATGGAAAGCATGGTAAATAAGAGAGAGATAGTAATGTTACTCATTATCAATGCTCTTTGATAACTATATTCATATCCGCTACATATTGAGCAATAAATTATTTCGATAAAAATCTCGATATGTATGGCTATCAGTATAATGGAAAAGGTCGTGGTCAGATTTACTCTCTTTTTAAAATAAGCGAGAGTGCACATAATGATAAACAGGAATAATACGCTGTTAATATAATAAAACTGTTCATTGGGAAATGGAACTGAATATATGTATATGGGTGCGCATAAGACCAGCATGAGCAGGGATAGATGAAAGACTCGTTTTTGTTGATACGTTATTATCATTTCTCTTTCTTTTTTGTCGTAAGTTTGAGTTTTTATTGAACTTAGAAAAGAGGCGGCTTTTGTGCTGAATATCATGTATTTTATTGTTTTAAGTGTTATTAAGTATGATGTTTCTTGCAAAGATAACTGTTTTTTTGTATGTTTAAGTACTTTTCTTTATGATGTTAAGTATTTTTAGTTGTTGTGTAAGCATGATTGGCTGCTGTGGTAAGTGTTGTAGTTGTTGTGTGGTCGTCTTTTTAAGTATTTATAAGTTTAAAATGTTTGTTTTTTGCTTTGGAAGCTGGTTTATAAGTGTGTATTTTTGCGGTCGAAATTCAAGGGGGTGTAAAAGCCTGGGTTTGGATTGTCATATTAACAAATGATTAAATGACGAAAAGAGGTTTTTATATTAAATGTGTATTGTTCGTGCTCGTGTTGAGTATAAGCGGAGAAATATCCGCTCAGGAGAAGCGTGATTCGGTAAGGATCTATTTTCATCAAGGAAAGGTAAATATAGATACATGTTTACTTGACAATGGGAACGAGATGGAGCGGTTTGCTAAAATCTGTTCCGCATTGAACGACTCCGTCCGTCTTATCAGGAAAATTCAAATAATAGGAGGAGCTTCCCCGGAAGGAGGGGGGCTGTTGAATGGAAGGCTGTCTGAAAAACGAGCAGAGGTTTTGTGGCGGTATATATCACCTTATATAAAGATTCCGGTATTGGAGAGGGATTTTCATTTTTCGGGAAGCGACTGGAACGGACTTATAACGATGGTGAGAGCGGATGTGAATGTTCCGGAGAGGGAGAATGTCCTTCGTTTGTTGGAGAAGATCGTCCGTTTGGAAAACCAGGACAGCCCTTATTTGGGGGGAGAACTGAAAAGACTGAAAGGGGGGAGGCCATACTCATATTTGTATAAATTCCATTTTCCGAAACTTCGTTCGTCGATGGTGAAAATATGCTATGATAGTGATCCGATAAATCCCGTCAGAGATACGGTATATATACATACACGTGATACGTTGTGCATCCGTGATACCGTTACCGTCATAGCTCCGGTAAAGAAACGGCCGTTTTGCATGGCGGTGAAAACAAACTTGCTTTATGACGCTGTTTTGATACCTGACATCGGGGTTGAGTTCTGTTTGGGGAAGAACTGGTCTGTGGCCGGGAATTGGATGTATGCCTGGTGGAAAAGTGATCGGAAGCATAATTATTGGCGTATCTATGGGGGAGATGTGGAGTTGCGCCGCTGGTTCGGTCGGAGAGCGGTGGAAAAACCGTTTTCCGGGCATCATGTCGGATTGTACGGGCAGATCGTCACCTATGATTTCGAATTGGGTGGGAAAGGTTACTTGGGGGATAAATGGAGTTACGGGGGAGGCGTGGCTTACGGCTACTCGTTACCTGTGGGACATCGGTTCAATGTGGATTTCACGTTGGGAATCGGCTACCTTGGAGGATCGTACAAGGAGTACATCCCTTTGGACGGTCACTATGTATGGCAGACCACTAAAAACCGCCGCTGGTTCGGCCCGACCAAGGCGGGTATCTCTTTGGTGTGGTTGATCGGCCGTGGCAACTACAACGAGAAGAAAGGAGGCAGGCAGTGATACGGATACGCTTTTGTCTGGTGTTCATATTTTTATGGATAGGACTGACGGCTTGTGAGCATAAGGATTTATGTTACGATCATCCGCACTTTGCCAAGGTGCGGGTAGTATTCGACTGGACCAAGATTTCCAATCATGACAAGCCTGAAGGCATGAGGGTCGTATTTTATCCGACCGACGATGAAAGCAACACGTGGATATTTGATTTCCCCGGAGGAGAGGATGGGGAAGTGGAGCTCCCCGAGAATGATTACCGGGTAATTTGCTTCAACTACGATACCGACGGGATGGTTTGGAAAGAAAACGGCAGTTACACGCTTTTTACTGCCGATACGCGTGATGTTCAGTCGCCGGATAACCGGACAATGGCTGTCACCCCACCCTGGCTGTGTGGCGACCATATAGACAGAGTTATCCTCAAGGACATTCCGGGAGGAAGCGCGGAGATAGTACGGCTAACTCCCGTAAACATGGTATGTCACTACACGTATGAGGTGAACGGTCTTCGGGGACTGGATAGGGTGGCGGATTTGCGGGCCGCTCTTTCCGGCATGTCCGGCTCGCTTAACATGTCCGGCGACAGTTTGCCCGCCGGTCTTTCGGAGAGCCTGCTCTTTGATGGAATGGTTTCACGGAATCAGATTATAGGCGGATTCTATACGTTTGGACATTCCGCACTTGAAGGAGAGCCCAATGTTTTCCGGCTGTATCTCAAGAACCGTTCCGGCAGCATGTCTGTATTGGAACAGGACGTGAGCGACCAAGTGCATGATGTCCCGGTAGCGGGGCATGTCGGTGATGTGCATCTGGTGTTGAATTTTGATTATGAGGTACCATCCGAGCCGGGAAGTGACGGTGCGGGATTTGATGTGGACGTTGATGATTGGGATGATGTGAATATGGATATAGTGTTGTAATACGAGTTTGTTAATTATATGTATCAATTTAAATTGTTTTTATTTATGAAAAAAAGTACAGTAATGCTTTGGGCAATCTTTGGAGCTCTACTCATGGGTTGCTCAGACGAGGAGATTGCGAATGTGGAAACCTCCTCACGGAATGCGATTGGTTTTAACGTGTTAAGTAATGCGGCGGAAACGAGGGCTATCCCTACTACCCCCGACAACTTGACGAGCACCGATTTCGACGTGTTCGCTTTTACGACGGATGGTACTGCCTTCATGGGAAAGGTAGACACGGATTTTGGACATGACGGAGTGAAGATCGTGTACAAAAATGGTAAGTGGGATTATGACGATGCGAACGACCTTCGTTATTGGCCTACCGAGGCTTTGGACTTTTACGCGTTCAATCCCGGAACGGTTAGTGAAGACATGATAGTGTTTTATAGTTGGGAAGCCACCAAGGATGTCCAAAAGATAAGTTATACCTGCATGGATGAGTATGGAAGCGGTACTACTCATGCAAACTACGACGTGATGTATGCCATGGCCAAAGGCCAGACAAAAGACATGAACAACGGAATAGTGAAATTTAATTTCAAACATATTCTGTCACAGGTCGTATTCAAAGCAAAGACCCAATACGATAACATGCAGGTGGACATCGACGTGATCAAGATTCATAATTTCAAATTTGCCGGCGCCTTCACATTGCCTGCGGCAGCCGATGGAACGGGAAGTTGGAGTTCGTCTGATTTAGCATTTCCACACGCATTTACCGTAGTGAAAAACGCAAACATCACGGTCAATAGCAATACCGAAGCTACCGATATTACCACAAATACTCCTATGCTGAATATACCACAGGAGCTGACTGCTTGGAAAGTTTCCGAAACAGCCACCAAAAGCAAGTTGGAGGCCGATAATGCGAAGCAATGTTATCTGGAGATCGCCTGCAAAATCCGGCAGTCCGGAGCTTATCTGTTGGGTTCAGCAAGCGAATACAAAACAATTTATGTTCCGTTCGGAGATACATGGGAACAGGGCAAGCGTCATATCTACACGTTGATTTTCGGTGGTGGTTATGATGATCAGGGAGAGGCTGTGTTGAATCCGATCCAGTTTGATGCAGAGACAACAGGCTGGGTTGATGCAGATAAAGACGTAAACGTCCAACCTTAATCCAAACGTTTATTAATATCGTACCCGTTGGCAGGTTAAACATACGCAAGATTAACCCTGCCAACGGGTTTTTTATAGGGAATCGCATTTTCAATATACTTTTTGATGTGTAGGGGTGCTTTTTGCGTACCTTTTTCCTGGAGAATTTCTTTTGTGGAGTGTTTGCCCTGTATATTCCCGATACGCTGTTATAGCAGGGAACTGTTTTTATCCAAGTAGTCAGATATAGCCTCTTGCAATACCGATTTTAGCGAATCGCCTTTGCGGATCGCGATCAGCTTTAAGTTCTGGTGATAGGTTTCGTCCATGACAAAATTACAATGCACGGTTTTCGCTTTCTTCGGCTTTTGAGCCTCTTTTTGCCCGGCCGTGGATTGGGTCAGGCTGTCTAATCCCCCGGTCAGCCCGGCCGACATACTGTTTTTTAAATCGTTCTTCTTTGCCATATGGTTACTTTATTTCTGTTAGCAGTTCGTTACATACCTTCTCGTAGTCCTCTGCCCCGGCAGATTTTGGGGCATAGTGAAAAATATCCTGCCCTTGTGTCGGGGCTTCGGCCAGCGTAATGGCGTTGCGTATATGGGTGCTGAACACTTTGCCCTGGAATGTTTCCTGTACCAGTTCCGAAACGCTCTTGTTCAGGTTCTTTCTTCCGTCGTACTGGGTTATCAGGACCCCGGCGATCGAAAGATCCGAGTTCAAACGTTGCTGCACCTTGTGGACGACCTGCATAAGTTTGGCCATTCCACGCATTGCCAGGAATTGAGCCTGAACCGGGATAATCAACCGATCCGAGGCCGTCAGTGCGTTAAGCGTGAGCAGCGACAGCGAGGGGGGGGGCAGTCGATCAGGATATAATCGAATTTTTCCTTTTGGCCCTTGATAAGGTGGGCTAAGATAAGTTCCCGCCCGGCCTCGTTGATTAACTCCGTTTCAACGGCCGAGAGATCCAGGCAGGAGGGAACGACGCTAAGACCGTCCTTATGCTCGTAGATCGGCAGGTCGTATTCGCCTTTCATCGCGCCGTAGATCGTTTGGGGAAGCTCCGCGGAGAAGCCCAGCGATTCGGTCAGGTTGGCCTGCCCGTCAAGGTCGATCAAAAGAACCTTGTACCCTTTTTGACGTAACGCGCCGCCCAGGTTGATCGTGGTTGTGGTCTTTCCTACTCCCCCCTTGTGATTCAATACGGAGATTACTTTTGCTTTGCTCATAAATTCAGTTTTTTAAATGGTTGTCATGTCCGCAAATATAGTTAAAATACTAATATAA
>NZ_AENZ01000043.1:0-616 GCF_000183485.2 Alistipes sp. HGB5
GTTCGTTTTTCCCAGTTTTTTCGCCACCTGCGCGATGCACCAGTCGTCGTAGGCGTATTCGAGCGTTCGTGCGACATTCTCGTTGATACCCACATCGTAGGGGATGTATCCCAGTGTGTTGTAGTATTCGTGTCCGAGGCGCCCCGTGGAGCTCACCGTGGGGTGTACCTTCCGGCGTCCTGCGAGCATCGCCTCGTAGAGCGTCGCAATGTCTTCCTCGGGGGTGACACCTTTCAGGATGGCATCCGAAACGACCGACGCCGAGTTGTTTCCGACCATGCACCCACGGTGTCCGGGCGAAGCCCATTCGGGCAGAAATCCGCTCTCGCGGTAAGCGTTTGCCAGCCCGGCCTGAATTTCGGCATTGACCGACGGATAGACCAGATTGAGCAGCGGAAACAGACTGCGGAAGGTGTCCCAGAATCCCGTGTCGGTATACATGTATCCCGGCAGTACCTCACCGTTGTAGGGGCTGTAATGCAGGATATTGCCGTTCTTGTCGATCTCGTAGAACTTGCGCGGGAACAAGGTCGAACGGTAGAGGCACGAATAGAACGTGCGGTACTGGTCCGTCGTGCCTCCCTCGACTTCAATACGTCCGAGCACCTCGTCCCAG
>NZ_AENZ01000042.1:0-952 GCF_000183485.2 Alistipes sp. HGB5
CCCGTTGGCGGAATTAAAATAGCGCATATTTAACTCTGCCAATAGGCTTTTCATTTTTGTAATTAATATATTGGAGGATTGTAAGTGCGCTAATCTTCCCGATAATCCGGGCAAACAATCCATCTGTATCTTTCGCATAATTCCTTATAATCATAAACTGGTCACACAATTGCGAGAATAGGGTTTCAATTCTTTTTCTCGCTTTGGCAAAAGCTGGGAATGTTGGCTTCCATTCTTTTTGATTACATCTGTATGGTACCTCCAATCTGATATTGGCAGTTTCAAACAGATCCAATTGCACTTGGGCACTTATATATCCTCTGTCCCCTATGACTGTACAATTACTATAATCCACTTTCACATCCTTCAGGTAATGAATGTCATGCACACTTGCCTTAGTGAGGTCAAAGGAGTGGATGACACCACTTAACCCACAGACTGCATGGAGTTTATACCCATAGTAATACATGCTTTGTGATGCGCAGTAGCCTACCCCAGGTGCTTTACTAAAATCCTTCTTTCCCATACTGCAACGTTTGGAACGGGCAATACGACATACTTCTATCGGTTTCGAATCAATACAGAAATAGTCTTCACCACCATCCATTTTAGCAACCATTCTTTCTCGGATTGCATTACATAGGGAGGAAGTTATTTTACGTCTGTCATTGTATTGTCGGCGGGAAATAAGGTTGGGTATTTCAACTCTATATTCCTGTAGATTTGCAAATAACAGCGACTCACTGTCAATACCAACAGCCTCTGATGCCATGTTCAAAGCCACTACTTCAAGGTCTGAGAATTTAGGGACGACTCCTCGTCTTGGCACATTCCCAGATTCATTGACTAAATTGCCGGCAATTTGTTTGCATATGTTCAGTAATTTAGCGAATATTGCATATAAGTTGTGCATACGATATTTGTCTATTAAATGTTTGATCTCATTTAATTT
>NZ_AENZ01000041.1:0-56983 GCF_000183485.2 Alistipes sp. HGB5
TTCTTTTCCCAAATTCCGCGATCTTCGAGCCTTTCCATTAGAGTCTGGAAACTGGCGATTGCGTTGCTACAATGCGGATAGCCGTCTACGAGTTCTTCTTTGGTAAAATGTAGTTCCGGGCAATAGTGGACGTAATGCCCCTCGATGGAGGTAAACGGTCGTACTCCCTCTCGCTTTGCAGCTTCTTCGGTGATGTCTTGTAGCCGTTCGCCATGCCGGGCTGTTATCCGAAGGAAGTAGCGGGCCATCCGCGCCGGCATGGATTGCTTATTTCGCCAGAATCCGGGTTTGTCAAGGTATTCTCCATATCCGAGTTCTTGCAGGGCTTGAATGTCTGCCGGATCGTATTTGTAAAATACTCTATCAAGACCCAAAGGGTGCGGAATGTACGGCTCTTTGATAAAGATAACTTCGCCGACCTTGTACCGGGGACGAACGAGACGGCGGCGAGCAAGAAGGTCTGCGCGACTACCATCTGGAAGGATGAAATCGCCGCGAGGATTGAGCAAATAATCGTCTGGCTGCGGGTCTGTCAGCCGACGTGTTTCCGTCTTGTGCCGCGCAACGACTTCGCGCTGCAATTCTTCGAGAAAACCGATGCTTTTCATAGTTTCTTTCGGTTAAAATGTTCGATGATTTCGTCTTTGGTAGCTTTGTGGCACAGTTGCTTCGGTGCTACTGCTGCCATCCATTTAGCCCGGATGTCGCTGGCCCGTGGTATCAGAACCTTGAACCATTCACCGGCCATAATCAGCCGTTCCCCGGTTTCAGTCTGTACGGTATCTTTCAGCCTTTCGAAGCGGATGACGGCGTGAGCGACGAACCATTGCTCGCGGTCGTTGTCTCTGTTCATGGCCGCCAGTGCCTTGAACATTTCGATATTTTCGTCGCAGTTGTAAAAGTCTTGGTCAAACAATCCCAGATCATTTTCGTCGAGTTGCAGCCAAAAGCATGTCTGGTCTGTGTCGGCCAGAAAAAAGTTAGACCAATCTTGCCTTCCTCCAATAATTTGCCTGCCGATACCTTTCACCCACTTTTCGAGTTTGATTTGCTGCTGCTCATCCCGAACGAGTACCATACATGAGGTTTGAAAACTCATTGTTCCCCTCCTTTCTTTGCAAGTGCCGCCATAAGTTTTTTTGCATGCTCCACGGCCATAGTATAGGGGTCGCGGCATTCGGGTTTATTCACTAACTCCGGGAGTATCAGCGCCGCCGCAAAGCCTATAAATGCCTCGCTGTTCGGCGTTCCGATATTCGCCCACGGCCCGGCGGGCGCGTCATCGCGGAGCATCTGTCCGTCGCCCGTCAGCAACCAGAGCTTGTCGATTTCGGGGTAATGTTGGCAGATGCGGGTGGCTACATCGAGCGAGATTCCATTATTTCCCTTTTTGATCTGATAAAGGTTTTCACCGCGGGGCAAGCCGATGTGTCGTGCGAATGCGTTAGCGGTCATTTTCGATTGTTGGATGACCATTTCGATGCGCTGCCAGTTAGTCGGGGTTTCTTTTTCCGCCTGTTTCTGTTTTGATTTGTTGTTTTGCATAGGATTGAATATTAGGTGATTAAAATGATAGTTGCGTAGGGGTGAAAGGTTCCGGATCGTCTTGTTCGTCTGGATTGTCTGTGTAACTCCGTGAGGTGTCGAGGTCGATGCCGTAATTCTCGCAGATCATTTTGTAGTCGAAGAGCATTGCCGTTGTTGTTCGCCCTGTAGCTGCGTCTCCGGCCGGGACGAATCCTGTCGGGTTCTGGATGACTTTGAAACGCTCGGCCTTTTTTGTGCCGAGGAATTCCCGGCTATGTTCCAGATAGTATTTCAGCGAGTCGCGGGGTATCTTTTTGCTCTCGGAATCTCGGCTTTCCTTGGCGTATAGCTGCGATATACGGAGGAATGATACGGATAGGTAGCGTACCCCTTCCGGCAGCTCCAGTGGCGTTTTTGATTCTTTGATTGGAATTCCCTTTTTCGTGGATGCTTTGATGTGGTAGTCCACGCCGATCCATATTTTTCCGGATGATGCAAGGATATCGACCGTTTCCCAGAATCCGGCGAGTTCGTTGTTTTCGTTGGTCTTGAGATTCTGCGTTTCGCACATCCTTGTGACCATTGGGAGTATTTCGGTGTATGTGAAGGGCAGGTGAAGCAGATGCTCGATGCTGCGGAAAGCCGCGGTGATCGACACCCAGTTCCTGAAGGTGCGATCCTCGATGATTTTGCCTACGAATGCCACAGAGAAGTCGGCGGCGGTTTCGTCGTACATGTGGCGGTAATTGCTGCGGAACTGATTGCGGTGCTTGAGCAGCCCCCCGGTTAGGTGGGTCAGGCCGCGCTTTTCGATCAGCTTGAGTTCGTTGTACCTCCTTTTCTCGTCATCGGAAAAGGTCGTCTTGGAGAAGGTGAGAAATACCAGTCGGGAAAAAAGAGCGATGTCTGCTGTCGGCATTTCTTGCCCGCTCAGTATCACGCCGCAATCCACGGCCGTAGTTTCCCGCTTTTTATCGTTGTCCATGTTCATGCGGGAGCGGCCGGCACCGTCCCATAAGCCCTTCAGGAATTCCCGTTTCTCGATGTCGAGCGTGTTTTTGTACTCGTCGATGTGGACGATCGCATTAGACACCTCGGCCACGGCCTCGGCAAGCGCCGCTTTCGTCGTATTGTTGATGTTCGGCGCTATATAGGACGGGATAAAAAACGATGTCAGCGAATGGGCGAGTTCGGATTTCCCCGAACCTTTGGGGCCGAAGAGGTTCAGAATCGGGAATGATGTCGTGACATTCACGACGAGATCCCGGAAGAGCGACGCGATCAGGAAGCAGAGTCCGACCTTCGCATTATCGCCGAACACCTCGATGAGTCGTGTCGCGTAGTCGTTGAGCGTTATGTCATTGGTAATTGCATAGACGAAGCGCCGCTGAAATTGGTAGCTTTGCGGATCGTCTGCCGTATCTTTGGAACATCCCGGCAAATAGAAAAGCTGCCCGCGGACGTTCACCAAGCCGAAATCATTAGCTTTGACGAAGTGCCCTTCATCCATTGCGCCGTTTCCCCATGCGTATATTTGGTGCCGTTTCTGCCAGCCGAGCTGTTTGATTTCGTCGGCCGAGGGAGTCCCGTCGAACAGGTATTTTTTGAGTTTGGTCAGTTCGCCCTGTCCGGCTTCCCAGATGTAGTTGCCTTTCGATTCCGTACGGATGCGGAAGTCGGCAAACGATACGAGCGAACGCTGATCGAGTTTGATGACTGCTTCCTCTCCTTTGTCGTTCCGCATCCGGAACAGACGCCGGGCGTTCTGGTCGTCTTTGACATGGACGATCGGTTCGAGGATGAAGTTCGACCAGCGGACATCGGCATTTCCTCGTCCGGCACCGTAATAACTATTGTGTGAGATATAGAACCCGTATTCCGAAATCATGTCCTCGGAATAGCTTTCTTCCTTTTTTCGCTGCGCTCGTTCCCGTTCGAGTTGAATTTTTTGTAGCTCTGCCGTCCATATCTTGCGGTTCTTATACTCACGCGCGAACATGTCCAGATACATGTTGACCGTACTTTCGTCGCGGCATAGAGCCAAGAGCTGACAAACTTCGGATATGACGGCGATCTGCTCGGTCTGGGAGTTCTTGCCTTCCATTTTGTGAGCGCAGAGCCACGGGATAAAGTCTGTTGTGGAATTGCTCAACAATTCTTCGTACCCCTTTGAATATTGCCGGAAATAATCGTCAGGGTCTTTGTAGTTGTCTTTGATTTCCATGACCCGCACGGCCAGCCCTGCGCGGAGCATGGTTTCGGCGTTTTTGACAACGGCCTTCTGCCCGGCATCATCCATGTCTCCAATGATGATTACGGTGTCGGCGACCTTCTTTATGAGTTCGATCTGCTTTGGTGTGAGGGCAGTGCCGAGCGGGGCGACCGTATTGTCTACGCCGATCTGGTGCATGCGGATAGCGTCGGGATTCCCCTCGACGAGATTCATTGTGCGGACGGCCGCAGCCTGACGTGCCGACTCGAAGTATGCGAACAGATGCTCACCTTTTTTGTAGACCGCCGTGTCACCCGTGTTGATGTATTTCGGGAGCTTTTTGGGGTTCTCCTTATCCATAAGACGACCGGAGAAGCCGACGATGTTTCCTGTCCGGTCGCGTATGGTGAACATCAGCCGCCCGCGGAAAGTATCGTACAGGGAGCCGTCGCGTTCGCTTCGGCGGACGAGGTCTGCGTCGATCAGTAGTTGCTCCTTGTACCCTTTTTGTGTGGCATATTCGCGGAATCCGCCTTTGTACGGGGCGAAGCCGATCAGCATATTGTCGATCGTCTCCTCTTTGAACCCTCGCTCCTTTGTTGCGTATTTTTGGGCTGGGAGTGATTGCTTGTAACTTTCACGGAAATATTCGAGGGCAATCTGATTGATTTCAAAAATACGAGAACGGCGGAACCGGGCCTCTTTTTGCTCAGGAGTCAGCTCCTCGGCCTTATATTCGATGTTGAGTTTTTTTGCCAAATACTCCACCGCTTCGGGGAACGTCATGTTGTAGAGCATCATCACGAAAGATATGGCATTGCCTTTCGCACTACATCCGAAGCAGGTGAAGATTCCCTTTACCGGGGACACTTTGAACGAAGGTGTCTTTTCCTTGTGAAAGGGACAGCAGCATTCGTAATTGACGCCGGCCCTCTTCAGACTTACTCCTTCGCCCCCGATTATAGAGACGATGTCTTTGGATAGTATTTGGTCTATGACGTATTCAGGTATCATTTGCGCGGTGTTTCTGGCGGGACTTTCCCCCTTTGGGAAATCCCCCCCCCGATTTGGTTATAAAGATTCGATGTGTTCGACGATTATGCCGGCCCTATCGTACTGTTGCTGGAAATCTTCTTTGATTCGCGGGCGTTTTTCCTCTTGTATGCCTTCATACAGACCGCAGCGGTACATTGTGAGCGCGCGGCGTATCGTTTCTAACAGCTCTTTGTCGAGATCCATTATGGCGTAGTGTTCCCGATTGTCTTTGTCGCAATACATGGCTACCAGAGTTTGAGGATGAGCGCTACGGCGACGATTGTGTTCAGGATAAAACAGATGAGGGTGGGGATCAGTCCTTGCCGGTCATCTGCACGGGCTTGCAACAGTGATTTTGCAATGTAGAGCAGAATGAGGAAGTCGAGAAAACCCGTTATACAGGCGAGGATAATCAATATGATAGTTTGCATGGTTCTGTCGTTTAAAATGTTACGTTGATTTGGTACTTCTCGGCGATGAATTTTGCCAACGCCTCGCGCTTGGACAGCGGGATTTGCCGGGCGCCGCACCCATAGGCGTTGAAAGTCGAGGTCGCAACAAAGAGCATCTTTGCGCCTACTGTCCGGAGTTCTTCCCGACTGTGGATGTCCAGCCCCCGCCAGAACTCGATGAATGTCTTGGTTTGTTCCATATATTTTTTAAATTTTTGATTCGGTGGAAAAAGAGGGCGGCGAAAATCTAATCGCCAGATTAAAAGTTGGCCGCCCTCTGCGTCCGGTACTATCTCACGACAGGATGCGGACACGGTCAGGACTCCGATGCCCTATTGTCAGGGACAGACTTTCGGCGGCCGATGTTATACGCCGCATCTTTTCGATGTCTGTCCCGTTGTAGATGTCTAACAGACGACTGCCTACCATCAGGCGGCTTTCCTCTGTGTCGAGGTTCACGATCAGCCTCACGTTGTTGGGGTAGGTCTGAATCATCTTGGTTTCTTTCCCCCGCAGGTAGCGGGTTTCGCATTGCGGCATACTGTACGCCGGGGTTGCAGTTGATTTTCTGTTTTGCATAGGATTGTGTTTGAAATGGTGGAAAATTTCTCTACATTTGTTATTAACATTGTTATTTACAAATGCAAATATCAGTAATTATTAGGATTAATCCAAATAAAACCTAATAATTTTTACACTTAAAAATTAGCCTCAATGTATAGTATTGATATTAGGGAATTTAGACGTGCAAATAAAATGACGCAACAAGAACTTGCGGACTATTTTGGCGTCGTTCAGGGGTTTATCTCCAATATGGAAAATGGGCGTGAAAAAGTGCCCGACAAATACATTAGTAAAATATTAGGTGATCCGAATGTCGATTCTTCAATGGTGAAAGCGGTAGCACCGGAGAACGAGGTGAAGATGCCTCGTGAAGTATTCGATAAATTTTCCCTGCTGCTCGAAACTATTAGTTCCCAGCAGGGGACGATTGCGGATCAGCAGAAGGTGAATGCGGAACAGGGGCGGTTGATTGCTGATATGTACCAGAAAATCGACCGCCTGACATCATTGGGGAGTCGCACTGCCCGCACGGAAGACGATGCCGGATGTGCCGCTGCAAAATAGTTCTCTTTGGTCTCCAGACGATAGTCATCCCCAAATATTAAAAGTATGAAGAAAATTATCTTATTGGTGGTGTTGCTGTATGCATCATCCTGTGCTGTTCAATACAATGAAGCATATTATATGGCTGATTTTAGGCCCTATACAGAAGAGGGCTTTATTATTTCCCCTCTGTCATCGTATGCCGCACCTTATAAACCTTTGGCTACCATTTGCATAGAATTTACTCCCGGTTACGATCGAACCTATGTTAACGAAAAAATAGTAGAGAGTAAGGTAAATGACGATATGTACTTATCGGCAAATGGAAAAAAGCAGCAATGGCGGTGTCCGACGCAGGACGAAATGCTGAAGAAGTTGGTAGATTATGCAAAATCGATAGGTGCAAATGGACTGTTAGACTATCGTTTTGAGGCTGTTCGCCCTGTAAAATCAAATTTTAATCAGGTGCTTTATTATAGATTAACTGCCTTTGCAATAAGTATATAAAATGTGTTGTTCCGGGACAGATTCGGGACAAAAATGCTGTCGAGTGACCCCCGACCAAAATGTAAAGTGTTGATATTCACGGCCACAAAAAAGCGGGAAAAGGATACTTCAAATCCTCCTCCCGCTACCAAAGGGGTCGGATTGAAAAATCCGACCCCTGTTTTTTTGTAAACCGACGGCGAATAATGCAGGCTGGCGGTGATCTACAAGCCGTGCGCTTTGATAATCCTCCGGAACATGCTTTTCACGACGAGCGTGTGGAATGGGTGGATCAGGTTGAAATAGAAGAATCCCAGCCGGTTGTGGTATCGGACCAAGGTGCTCAGGTGGATTTCGTGCGCTTCGGCGTAAACCGAGAGGTAGGCTTTCAGGTGTTTGTCGTCGAGTGAAATTACCGTTTCATTGTCGGTTTTGCCGACGACCGACATCATGCGGTAATCCCTGCCGCTGCGGATTGCCTTTTCCAGCTGTTTCGCATCGCCGTTGTCGGTTTGCAGTCCGAACGGTCTGACCAGCGCGTTGCGCAGTTTGAACAGCGTGTTTACCCATCCGGGCATCGTCGTCCAGAATGCCGTCATCAGGTCGTCGGGCGAGATTTTGCGCCGGCAGGTCATGCCGTATGTGAAGCAGTCGTGGTAATCACCCGGCAGACAGGGTGTCAGCAGCGACCGGGGCGGAATGTCGGTCTTGTGAATTTTCATGTCGTTGTGTTGAAGTTGCGTTTGGTTTCAACAAGATACGCAAAAAAAACGGTACGAACTGCCGTCGGGTCGCAAACTCCGGCGCGTAATTTGCCGGGGAAGGTGTAACGTCAAATTCCAAAAGTTATGAAAGAGGATACGAAAACGACCTGCACGCCTTGCGAGCAGAATTTCGAACGCAAGGTCGATGAACTGGTGAAGGAGGGCAAGGCCCCGACCGCCAGAGAGCGTGAAGAGAAGGAAGCCGAAGTGGAAGCGGCTTTCTCCGACCGCGGGAAAGAGAAAAAGTAACGCCGCCGGGTGTGTATGCAAAGAGCCTGCTACTTGTGAGGTAGCAGGCTCTTTTATGCATATATCCGTGTTATTGCTGCTTCTTGTAGGCTTCGACGCCGCTGCGCAGGAATTGCACAAAGTTTTCGACGTTGAGGTCGTATCCGCGCGGCGGCACGAGCGTTTTCCCGTCGCGGCCCTGCAGTACGTAGTAGGGCTGGGCGTTGACGCCGTAGGTTTTCAGCGCATAGTAGGAGTTGATCTTGCCGAGACTTTTGAGCACTTTGCCCGAATCGGTGGTCACCCATTCGTTTTCGGGCAGGACTTTCTTGTCGTCGGAGTAGAGCGCCGCGATCACGTAATCCCGGCGCAGGATATCCAGCACCTGTGGATCGGACCAAACGCGGGCTTCCATTTCGCGGCAGTTTACGCAGCCGTGGCCCGTGAAGTCGATGAACAGCGGCTTGTCGACTTTCGCGGCGTATGCTTCGGCCTCCTGCAGGTCGAAGAATCCTTCGAGTCCGTGCGGCAGGTGCAGGAAGTCGCTGTGCTTGGGTTTTTTGCCGTCTGCGGTCAGCAGCATGCCCGGTTCGCCCGACGCTGCGGCGGGGCCGCCCTGTCCGATGACGAAGTCCTGCGTATGCAGGGGCGGCAGGTAGCCCGAAAGTCCCTTGAGGGGCGCACCCCACATGCCGGGAATCAGGTATACGACGAACGAGAAGGTGATGATCGCCAGCGCCAGCCGTCCTACGCCGAGGTAGGGCATGTCGCTGTCGTGCGCGAATTTGATTTTTCCGAGCAGATAGAGTCCCAGCAGCGAGAAGGTCACGATCCATACGGCCAGATAGATCTCGCGGTCGAGCAGTCCCCAGTGGTAGGTCTGGTCGGCGACCGAAAGGAACTTCATGCCGAGGGCGACTTCGATGAAGCCCAGCATGACCTTCACCGAGTTGAGCCAGCCGCCGCTCTTGGGCAGTTTCTTGAGCATCGAGGGGAAGAAGGCGAAGATCGTAAACGGCAGGGCGAATGCCACCGAGAATGCGAGCATCGTGACGATCGGACTCCAGAATTCGCCCGAAGTCGATTTGATGAGCACCGAACCGACGATCGGTCCCGTGCAGGAGAACGACACCAGCACGAGCGTCAGGGCCATGAAGAAGATGCCGGCCAAGCCTTTAGAATCGGCCTTGGCGTCGGTCTTGTTCACCATCCACGAGGGCATCGTGATCTCGAAAGCCCCGAAGAACGAAGCGGCGAAGACCATGAATACGAGGAAGAAGAGGATGTTCGGGAGCCAGTGCGTCGCCAGCCAGTTGAAGATGTCGGCCGTCACGGTGTCGCCGCCCAGAATGCGTGTGATGACGATGATGGCCGCGATGGGGAGCGTGTAGAGCGCGACGATGAAGAATCCGTACATGGCGGCACGGAAGCGGCCGCGTGCGGGACCTCCTTCGCCCTTCATGAAGAACGAAACTGTCATCGGAACCATCGGGAACACGCAGGGGGTCAGCAGGGCTGCAAAGCCCCAGAGGATGGCTTCGATAATCAGCGCCCACAGCGTGCCGCCTCCTGCGGCGTTCTTCTGCGCCGGGACGATCTCCGCGGCAGCTGTCGGGGCCGTGCCGGAGGCCGTATCCGCGGCGGCTTCCGCCGGGGTGTCTTTGGCGGAGGAGTCGTTATTCGGGGAGACGGCTGCAGTACTGTTAGCTGCTGCCGAGCCGGGACGTGCGGTCAGCTCGACCGTCAGTTCCGTGTCGTCGGGGGGCATGCAGCTCGTGTCGTCGCAGATCATCCATTCGATTGCGGCCTTGACGGTGGCTTTGGCCGCGGCGAGTTTTACCTGCTGGGCGAAGCGGGCCTTGCCGGCGAAGGTGCCGATCTCCATCTCGAATGTCTTGTCGTAATGGCGTTCCGGCGTCGAAAGCTGTTCCACGCCGCCTTCGAGCGTTACGCCGTCGCCCGGCGTAAAGACGATGGCCGTAGCGTTGGGGCCGCCTTCGTAGGGTCCCATGTCGTACATATGGTAGGGGGCGGGAATCGACGCTTCGAGAACGATCCGGTAGACATCGCCTTCGAGGTGCTCCACGGAGCTTTTCCAGCTGACGTTCTGAGCCGTGGCCGCTGTGAAAGCGAACAGCGCGGCAACCGGCAGTAAAAGTGTGCGAAACAGTTTGTACATAGTCGTGGCGCGTTATAATTTGTGCAAAGATAGGTGTTTTTTGCGGATAAATTGCTACATTCGCACGATGATTCGCCTGTCGCTCATAATCCCCACGCACAATAGGTCCGAACGGCTTATCGCCGCGCTCGAATCGGTCATACGGCAGGATTTGCCCGCCGCCGACTGGGAGTGCGTGGTCGTGAGCAACAACTCGACGGACGACACCGTCGCGCGGTTCGGGGATTTTGCGGCCCGTTATCCCGGCCTGAACCTGCGCCTCGTGACGGAGGACGGTCCGGGCGTCTCCTATGCCCGCAACCGGGGCATTGCCGAGACTTCGGCCCCGCTGCTGGTTTTCATCGACGACGACGAGCGTATCAATCCGGGATTCTTGCGCGCCTATGCCGACTTTTTCGATGCGCATCCCGACGCCGTCGTGGCCGGCGGGCGCATTATCGCCGAGTATGTGACGGGACGTCCCGCGTGGCTCTCGAAATATACCGAGATGCCGATCGCCAATCCGATGGATTTCGGCGACGCCGTGCGGCCGTTTCCTGCCGGCCGGGTTCCGGGCGGCGGCAACATGGCGTTCCGGCGTTCGGCGGCCTTGCGCTACGGGGGCTTCGACCCTTCGCTGGGGCGTGTCGGACGGATGTTGATCGGGGGTGAGGAGAACGATTTCTTCGAACGCCTGATGCGCGGCGGCGAGACTTGCTGGTATGTGCCCGGTGCGGTTATGTGGCATATCATTCCGCCCGAAAAACTGACCGAATCCTATTTCCGCCGCCTTTGTTACAACGTCGGCGTGAGCCAGCGTCTGCGGGCGGGCATGTATCGCCGCTATCCGAAGACGCTTCTGTTCGAGAGCCTGAAATGGGGCGCGACGCTGCTGCTGTCGCTTACGATGCCGCCCCGCAAGTCGCTTTGGCTGATCCGGATGCGCTATGAGATCAGCCGGGGGCTTCTCTCCGATCCGCAATGAAAAACCGCAGTCCGGAGACTGCGGTTCTGTCTGTCTTGCGATCTTCTTTTTAGAAAAGATACTTTTCGTTTTTGACCTTGTTCACGAGCCGGGAGATGTCCTCCCACGCTTCTTCGCCGAACGTCGTGCCGACGACCTCGATGACCTTACCCGCCGTGATGGCCCCGATCGTGCCGCACTGGCGCAGCGAAAGTCCGTCGCAGAGTCCCGAAAGGAATCCCGCGGCGTAGAAGTCGCCCGCGCCCGTCGTGTCCACGCGCTTGGCTGCGGCCATGATGCCTACATGCACCACTTCGTCGCCCTGCTTGATCATGGCGCCCTTGATGCCGATTTTCACCACGGCCAGCTCGCACATTTCAGAAATTACCTGCAGGGCGTTCAGCGGTTCGGCTTCGCAGGTGAAGGTCTTGGCTTCGTCCTCGTTGGCGAAAACGATGTCCACGTAGTCGCGGACCAGACCGCGCAGGAATTCGAGATTCTCGGCCACGATGTTGAAGCTGGCCAGATCGACGGCGACTTTCAGCCCGCACTCCTTGGCCGTCTTGGCGGCTTTGAGAATCAGGTCGTGGTTCTGCACCAGATAGCCCTCGACGTAGAGACAGTCGTAATGGTCGAAAATCGACGTTTCGATCTCTTCGGCCGTCAGTTCGAGCGCGGCGCCCAGATGGGTGACCATCGTGCGTTCGCCGTCGGGCGAGATGAGCGACACGCATTTGCCCGAACGCTCCGTGCCCCGGAAGATGACCGGTTCCACACCCAAGTTTTCGAGCGCCTGCACGAAGAAGTCGCCCGTCGTATCCTGTCCGACCTTGCCGATGAACCCGACATCGCAGCCCAGTTTGGCCATGGCGCGGATGGTGTTGCCCGCCGAGCCGCCGAGTGACAGCGAGTAGGGCAGTCCTGCCACGGATTTCGAAATTTCGGTCTGCAGGGTGGTGTCCACGAGGCTCATCGAGCCTTTGGCGAGTTTGAAGCGACTCAGCACCGAGTCGGATTTCAGATTGACCAGCATGTCCGTCAGGGCATTGCCGATGCCTATAACACGTTTCATTCGGTAAGTTCGGGATTGCGTTTTGGATTATATGGAGAGTATCTTGACCAGTTCGAGGTCCTTGCGGTCGATGCCCTTGTCGTGCTTCACGGCTTTGGCGAAGGGGACGTAGACGATCTTGCCGTTCATCGTGCCGATCATCACGTTGCGCTGTCCGTCGAGAAGCGCTTCGATGGCGGCTTCGCCCATGCGCGAGGCGAGGATGCGGTCCACGGCCGTCGGCGATCCGCCGCGCTGGATATGGCCCAGAATCGTGACGCGCGCGTCGTACTGCGGGAACTCCTTCTTGACACGTTCGGCCAGCGCCGTGGCGCCGCCCGTCTTCGGGTTCTCGGCCACGATGACGATCGCCGAGTTCTTGCTCTTGCGGAAGCCGTGGTTGATGAGTTCGGCCAGCTGGTCCACTTCGGTTTCCATTTCGGGTATGATCGCCGCTTCGGAACCCGTGGCGATGGCGCTGTTCATCGCCAGATAACCCGCCGTGTGGCCCATTACCTCGACGAAGAAGAGCCGCTCGTGGCTCGACGCCGTGTCGCGGAGTTTATCGACCGCTTCGACGATCGTATTGAGCGCCGTGTCGTAGCCGATCGTCGAGTCGGTGCCGCCCAGATCGTTGTCGATGGTGCCGGGAAGTCCCACGATCGGCACGTTGTATTCCTCGGCGAAGATGCCGGCGCCCGTGAGCGAACCGTCGCCGCCGATGACCACCAGCGCGTCGATGCCGGCCGCCACCATGTTGTCGTATGCCGCCTTGCGGCCTTCGGTCGTGGTGAATTCCTGACTGCGGGCCGTCTTGAGGATCGTACCGCCCAATTGGATGATGTTGCTTACGCTTTGGGATTTGAACGACACGATCTCGTTGAATACGAGACCTTTGTATCCGCGCATGATGCCCTTGACGGCGAAGCCGTTATAGATTGCGCTGCGGGTTACCGCGCGTATGGCGGCGTTCATTCCCGGAGCGTCGCCGCCCGAAGTCAGAATACCGATACATTTGATTCCAGCCATAGTTTTTCGTTTAGAAAACAAAATCGCTCAAAGGTAGTAATTATTTCAATTTTTTCAAAAAACGAGGGCGGTTCCCGGAGGATCCGCCCTGCGTTTCGAAAAAACTTTTTATTTTACCTAACGCCTGTGGCCTTTATTCGGTCTGCTCTGCGGGGACTCGTCCGGCGTCCGGCTGTCGGACCGAATCCGGTTTTGCGGATTCGGTTTTGTCGTCTCCCGTCTGCACTTTCACCCGTTTGCCGTTGGCTTTCACCTCCAGTCCGGCCTTCTCCCTGTCGATCGTAATGTCGATCGACTGGTTCGGGACGCTGATATGCAGCGTTTTGCGGCCGTCCTCGATGACGTTCTGGCTGTCGTACTCCTCCAGCAGCCGCTCGACCGTCGTGGTGTCGTTGTCGATGATTATCTCGCTGTTGAGCATCCGTTCGATAACGCTGTGTCTGGTCCGGATACGGTCGCCGACGTTCTCGCGGATGGCGATACAGGTGCAGGCGATGATGCCGGCGAGCCACAACAGGAAGATTACCAGTATGGTCTTGCCTCCGGGCTTGCGCGAAGCGATGAGGCACATCAGTACGTAAATGAGCAGTATTACCAGTATCAGTACAATAAGTATGCCGAGCGCGGGAACCCACAGCGTCATGCCCAGCGGGAAGAACGGAATGGAGATGCTGGCGCCGCCGATGATGAGCGCGAAGAGTCCGATAATCAGCGCGCAGGCCGCCATGATGAGTCCGAATACGAGCACTCCGGCGAAGAGCTTGAGGAGGATGAGCACCACCTTGCCGAATACCGATACGGCTTCGGCGACGATGGGTTTGGCCTTGGCGTCGGGATCGCAGCTCGCGCTGGCTTCGGTGGTTTCGCGGATCGACTGCGCCGTGATCTTCTCGCCGTTCATTTCGAGTTTCTGGCGCGCCGTGCGGGGAGCCGGAACGGCGAACCACATGATGATGTAGCAGATGACGAAGATGCCGAACAGGTTGCCCATCATCGGACCGGTCCAGCGCATGAAGGGAATCCACTGGAAGACGGTGAGCAGTATCGGCAGGAACATGGCCAGCCGTATCCAGACCGGATCGACGTCGAAATACTTGCCGATGCCGGCGCAGACGCCGCCCAGCTTGGCGTTTTCGGTGTCGCGGTAGAGACGGCGCGGGATGCGCGGCTCTTCGGGGCTTCGTCCCGGCTCCTCTTCGGAGATGTCCTCGGCGGTGCCCATTTGCCGGATGATGTTCAGAATCAGGGGCTTCTCGACCACACGGGTGCTGTCCTGAGCCGAGAGGATCAGTTCGGCGATGCGGGCTTCGATGTCGGCGACGATCTCGGCTCCGTCGGGAGTCTCCTTGTAGGTCTTTTTCAGGCTTTCGAGATAGGCTTCCAGCTCCTGATAAGCGTCGGTATCCATCGTGAACGCCACGCCCGAAATGCTGCATTTCTTAACCTCTTTCATGGTTGCTCGGTTTGGGGGTTAGTTGCGGCCGACGCTGCCGCCGCTCGACTTGTTGATGCTGGTCCGGCAGTCGCCGCTGTAGCGGATCGAACTGCCGCTCGATGCGTCGGCGTGCAGACGCTCCGTGCAGTTTACGACGGCTTTCGCCGCGCTCGAAGTGTTTACCGAGCACTCGGCGACGACGAATTCTCCGGCCGAAAGCTTCGAGGCCGAGCTGAGGTCGGCGGTGCACTTCGCGGCCGAGCCTTTCAGCGTGATTTTCGATGCGCTCGAAGCTTCCACGCTGCAGGAGACCGCTTCTACCGAGGCGTTGATTTTCGATGCGCTCGATGCGGCTACGGCGCAGGATTGGGCCTTGACCGAAACGTCGATCTTGGCGGCGCTCGATGCGTCCATGGCGAATTTGTCGGCGTTCAGCACCACGTCGCCCGAAATTTTTGCGGCGCTCGATGCGTCGAGGGCGCGGATGCTGCCGTTGGCCGGAACCGTCACGGTGACGTCGGCGTTCGAGAGGTTGTTTATCGACTTGTCGATCGTGGCCGTGAGCTGGCCGCCGTTGGCTTCGACTACGACGTAATCCATAACGTTGTCGTCGGCGGCGATGGTGATTTTGCCGGAGGTCTTGTCGGTGATGACGACCTTGACGGCGCGTGCGGCGTCGATGCGGTCGAAGGCCGGAGCCTCGATGGTGCGTGTGACGATGTTGCCGCTGCCTTTGAGCCCTTTGCCGAAGAAGACGGACGGCGCTGCGATGCAGACGAAATAGACCGTTACGGAGAGCATGGCGCCCAGCAGGACTGCGATCAGGAGTATCTTTTTCATGGTTGTGATTTTTTGAGGTTTTTTATTGTTTGCCGTGACGAATGATGCGGATCTGTCCTACGAGTTCGTCCCATGCCTCGTCGAGCGTCGTGAGGTATTCGCGCCCCTTTTCGGTGAGCGTGTAGTACTTGCGGGGAGGTCCCTGCGGAGACTCTTCCCAGCGGTAGGTCAGAAGCCCTGCGTTCTTCTGCCGCGTGAGGATCGGGTAGAGCGTACCCTCGACTACGATCATCTCGGCCTGCTTGAGTTCGGCGATGATCTTCGGAGCGTATGAATCTTCGCGGGAGAGAATGGCGAGGATGCAGTACTCCAAAATTCCTTTGCGCATCTGCGCTTTTACGTTGTCTTCGGCCATTGTGCTATTCGGTTAATCGCTTCGGAGCCTTCGGCACGATCAGCCAGAGGATGATGTAGACCCAGATCGAAAGGCCGCCGAAGAGTATGAGGATCAGTGTTGCTATGCGTATGAGCGATACGTCGAGACCGAAGAATTCGGCCAGTCCGCCGCAGACACCTGCGATGATGCCGTCGGGAGTGCGCAGCAGTCTCTTGGTGTTGTTCGTTGTCATGGTTTTATCGGTTTTTGTTGTGAATGCTGAATTTGCGTGCGGGTTCTTCCGGAATGACGATCCAGAGAATGATGTAGGCCCAGATCGAGAGTCCGCCGAAAAGTATCAGGAACAGGGTGATCAGGCGCAGGACGGTCGTATCGGCATGGAAGAATTCGGCCAGTCCGCCGCAGATGCCGGCGATCGAACGGTCCGTGCGCGAGCGGAACAGTTTACGGGGTTCCGGTTCGGGCTGTTCCTCCTGCGGGGCGCTGCCGCGGCGTTCGCCGAAGTCGGCGGGCGATCCCATGCGGTTCATGGTCTGGCGGACCGTGTCGAGGGTGATGACCCGCATCGGCGACGAAACGATCTCGCGGAAAATCTCGGCGATGCGCGCTTCGATGTCGCCCATGGTCTCGGTATCGTATTCGGGCAGGCGGCTGCGGATATCTTCGAGATAGTTTCTCAGTACGCGGTAGGCGTCTTCGTCGAGCGTGAAGGCTTGCGAACCGATGTTTACGTTTACTGTCTCTTTCATAGTCGTAGAAGCTGATTTAGGGTTAATGTGTCCGGGTTACTACTACTTTGGTACTGCAAATATAATACAGTTTTTAGTATTATGCAATACAAAGTACTATATTTTCTTAAAAGATGCGATTTTTTTTCGGATACCTATAATATAGAATCACCGGTTGCTGCGGAAGAAAGGAGGTGTTGCAGGAAAAAATTGCGATATTTGATGATCCGATGTTGCGTTTCGCCCGTCGGTTTCGTCTTACAGATACAATGGAGGAATTCGAATTCACCCGATATGTCGTGCCGCTGCGCGATCGTATGTTCCGCTACGCGCAGAGTCTGCTGCTTTGCGCCGACGAGGCGGAAGACGTGACGCACGACCTCTTGGAGCGGTTGTGGCGGGAGTGTGATCGGCTCGACGGCTGCCGCGACGTCGCTTCCTTCGTGATGGTCGCAGTGCGTAACTGCTGTTACGACCGGTTCCGCAGCCGGCAGGCCGGCGAGCGGCGCGACAATGCGGTCGCGGGGTGGGCCGAACGTTCGACGACGGGCGATGCGGAGGGCTGGGAGGCGCGCGATCTGGTGCGACGCGCGATGGCCTGCCTGCCCGAACGGCAGCGCGAGGTGCTCCACCTGAAGGATATCGAGGGGTATCCGACCCGCGAAATCGCCGAGATAGCGGCGTGCGACGAAGCGCAGGTGCGCGTGATTCTCTCCCGCGCCCGCAACGGACTGAGAGAGGTACTGAAAAAAATGATGGACGATGAAAGAGCAGGACGAAAGAATTGAGCGGCTGCTGGAGTGCTATTTCGATGCGCGGACGACCGAAGCCGAAGAGCGCGAACTGCGCGACTATTTCCGGTACGTGGATGAGATTCCCGCATCCCTGCGTTATGCGCGGACGATGTTCGGCGGATTGGACGCTCTGGCCGAAGAGCGGTATCCCGGCGAGGGTAGCGTGCAAACCGGTCCGGCTGTCCGTCCGGCGGAAAGGATGCGGCGTTATGAAACGCGTTCCGCAGCCGGGCGCGGGGCGCGGGGCGGCCGGAAACTCCCTCCCCTCTGGGGCGTGGCTGCCGCTGCGGCGGTGGTGCTGGGCGTGTTTTTCTATGCCGAATATCTGCGCAAGCCCTATTGCTATATCGACGGTGTGGCGATTTACGACAAGGAGGCTGCCATGCAGGCGACGGTTTACCTGCAGGGACTCTCGGATTTCGGCGATCAGGTCCGCATGGTGGATGAACTGATAATAAACGAATAAAACGATACGGGTATGAAAAAACTGTTTGTTTGTACGGGAGCGCTGCTCCTGCTGGCGGTTTCGCCTGCTGGGGCGCAGTTCTTTATTTCGTCCGCTCCAGCGCATGAAGTCGCTGCGGCGCAGAAAGCCGATTCGGCCTGTTTCCGCCGGGCCGACGGAAAACCGGTTGCCATCGAGACCGTGGAGCGCGATTCGACGGGAATCGATACGCTCCGGCGGATTGATACGGTGGACAGCGATCTGATCCGGCTGCGTGACGGCGGCCGTGACGGCAACATGATCCTCGAAGTGGCGGGTTTCGGGCTTACGCTGGGACATACGCCGATGCAACGAATGGAGCTGAAAAAGCCCCGCGTCTGGTTCAATGCATTCAGCAATATCGAATTGGGATTCACGCAGTTGGTCGGCGTCGACTATTCGGGGTATGCGTCCGGGGAAAAGGGCTTTCTGGATCAGCGGCTGGGATCTTCCTTCCATTTCAGTTTTTCGGCGGTGCAGCTCCGGCTGGCGCTCAACCGGAGCCGTTCGCTCTGCTTGGGGGTGGGCATGCAGTACACGCTCGACAATTACCGGCTCTCCGATAATACGATCACGCTCGGCAACGACGGAGGACGTGTCGTTCCGGTCGCGCTGGACGAACCCGCCGGCAAGTCGAAAGCCGTCACCTCCTCGCTCGGCATTCCCGTCCGGCTGACTTACACTCCGGCGAAACACCTACGGATCACGGCCGTCGCCTATTCCGACTTCCTCTTGGGCGCCGACGCGATTTATAAGAAACCGAAGGAGAAAAACAGCCTGTCCGGGTTTCGGGCCTATCAGTTCGGGGTCGGTCTCAGTGTCAGCTATCGCGGTTTCGGGTTCTTCACCCGTTACGGCGTGACTCCGCTCTTCAAACATAATATGGGACCCGACTGCCATGCCTTCTCGTTCGGTGTCGGACTCATGCTCTGATTGCAACCTAACCTAATACGTGTCGATTATGAAACGATTGCTGTTGATTCTGATTCTGCTCCTTCCGCAGCTGCTTGCCGCGCAGAGCGCAGACCGGACTGCCGCGCAGACTGCCGACCGGATACCGGCCAATTCGGCCGGCCGCCGTACCGGCCGTGAATATGCCATCCGAACCGTGGACCGCGATTCGCTGGGGCTCGACACCCTGCGGCGGCTCGATGCGATGGGCGGCGAGCTGATGTCGTTGCGCGGAGACGGGCGTGAGGGGAGTGTGGTACTCGAAGTGGCCGGTTTCGGCCTGACGCTGGGCCGTGCGCCGGAGACGGATTCGCAGGCGGATCTGGTCATGAGGTCCGGGCGTGTGAAGCTCTACTTTTTTAACAGCGGCGAATTCGGCTTTACGAAGCTCGTCGGCGTCGATTACGGCGGCTATGCCCCCGAAGAGAAAGGGTTTCTGGATCAGAAACTGGGGAATTCGTTCCACTGCGCCGCTTCGGTGATGCAGGTGCAGGTCGCCCTGAACAAGAGCCGGACACTCTACTTCGCCACCGATCTGCGGTTCGCCGTCGACAACTACCGGCTTGCGGATGCCGGAATCCGCTTGGGCTACGAAAAGGGCCGTCTGCTGCCCGTGGCGCTGGACGAACCCGCCGACAAATCGAAATTCGTCACTTCGTCGCTGGGAATTCCGCTCCGGCTTATCTACAAGCCGTTCAAACATTTTCAGGCCTCGGTGATCGCCTATTCCGATTTCGGGATAGAGCTGACGTCGCTCCACAAGAAACCGCGCGTGGAGTACGAGCTGTCGGGGCTGCGAACCTATCAGTTCGGTGTAGGAGGAACGGTTTCCTATTACGGCATCGGCATCTTCGCCAGCTACGGCGTGACCCCGCTGTTCAAGAAGCATGCGGGACCGGAGTGCCATACGTTCAGTTTCGGCATCTCGCTGCTCATGTAACCAAATACGAACGGACATGAAACGACTATTATTGATTTTGATACTGCTCCTTCCTCGGCTGGCTGCGGCCCAGAGCAATTCCGTAGACGACTTTTTTAGCCGTTATGCCGCCGCCGAAGGCTTTACGAGCGTGCAGCTGGAGCAGAAGATGATGCAGCTGATGAGCCGTCAGGCCGCGGAACGGGGCGACAAGGGGCTTGCCGTACTGCTGAAGGACATTCAGTATATCCGCATCATCGCCCTGAAAGAGGGTGACGGCGGTCGGTTCGTTCGGGATGCCGAGGCGGCCGTTGCCGCCGACCGGAAGTTTCAGCCCGTCACTTCCGGCTCGGAGAACGGGCAGACCACGAAGTTCTATATCCGCGAAACCGCGCTGTCGGTTAAATCGGAACTGGTGATGATAACTTACGGCGCGAAGGAGACGGTAGTGGTGAATATTTTCGGGGTGTTCGATCTCCGGCAGGTCGCCCGCCTTTCGACGATTCGCCCTAAATAAGGGCCGGATTCGGAAAATTCGGGCGGCTTCATCAAGCGGTCGCCGTTATGAAAAGTAGATGCGCCACGGATTCCGTGGCGTACTTTTTTTCTGTATTCTGTGCCGGATTTCGGCGTTGTATGGACGATGCTTGTTGCTGTCTGATGAGCGGCATTTGCTGCATGCGAATCCTGCGGAAGCCGGCGCGGCTTCTGCGTTTTTTTTATTTTCGGAGCCGATCCCGTGCTGTTGCAGGGCCGGTGTCTGCGTCGTTGCGGACGGAATCCCGGAGGCTACTCCGGGGATTTTTCACTCTCCGCCCGGATCGTGTCGGTAGCCCTCCTCGTCGTAGACGGGGCGGTCGTTCTCCGCATCTTCGTGCGCCGCGTCCGGAATCCGGTCGTCGAGCGGGATTTCCGTCTCCAACAGCTCCTCGTCGATCAGATTTTCGTCGCGCTCGCCGCCTGCGAATCCGTTGTTCTCCGTGGAGATGACGGTGCGGTCGTTTGGAAATTCTACGATGTCCATGTTTTTGCCGTTTTGGTTTTTCGCGTTTCGTCGCAAGAACGATACCGTTGTTGCGGAGCTGTGCGAAAGAAAAGTGGGGTCAGCCGTCGCTTCGGGTATTTGCCGGAACGTTCCGCGGCTGCGGCCGGAAAATAGTGCCCGGAGAACAGTGCCCGGAGCGCGCGGGGTGAATCACTGAGGAGTGTTGCCGGGGATGAAGGGGCGGGGGCATGATGCAAACGTCTGTGTTCCGGGGCATGAAAAAGGGCGGGAATATGCTTCCCGCCCTTCTCCGGATTGTTCCGGCACTTTTATTAGTCTTCGAACTTCGCGGAGAGGAACTCGCGGTTCAGGCGCGCGATGTGCGCGATCGAAATCGACTTGGGGCACTCGGCTTGGCAGGCACCCGTGTTGGTGCAGTTGCCGAAGCCCAGCTCGTCCATCTTGGCGACCATCGCCTTGGCGCGGCGTGCACCCTCCACACGGCCCTGCGGCAGTTTGGCGAGCGACGATACGCGGGCGGCGACGAAGAGCATCGCCGAACCGTTCTTGCAGGTTGCCGCGCAGGCGCCGCAGCCGATGCAGGCGGCAGCGTCCATCGACTCTTCGGCGTCGGCCTGCGCGATCGGAATCGCATTGGCGTCGGGCACCGAGTTGGTGCGTACCGAGATGAAGCCGCCGGCCTGAAGAATCTGGTCGTAAGCCGAGCGGTTCACGACGAGGTCCTTGATGACGGGGAACGCCGCCGAGCGCCACGGCTCGATGGTGATCGTTGCGCCGTCCTTGAACTTGCGCATGTAAATCTGGCAGGTGGTAGCGGCCTGACCGGGACCGTGGGCGTGACCGTTGATGTGCAGCGAGCACATGCCGCAGATACCCTCGCGGCAGTCGTGGTCGAACGCTACGGGCTCCTTGCCCTCGTGGATCAGGTTGTTGTTCAAGATGTCGAGCATCTCAAGAAACGAGGTGTCTGCCGAGATGTTCTCGACTTTGTACGTCTCGAAGCCGCCCTTGGTCTTAGCGTCCTTTTGACGCCATATCTTTAATGTAAAATTCATAATTTCAAATTGTTATTAAAGTTTAACGTCAAAAGCTTAGTCTTTGTAGTTGCGCTGAGCGGGGTGTACGAATTCGAAGTTCAGCGGCTCTTTCGTCAGTTCGGGAGCGGCGTCCTCGCCCTTGTATTCCCAAACGGCGGCGTATACGAAGTTTTCGTCGTCACGCTTGGCTTCGCCCTCTTCGGTCTGGTGCTCTACGCGGAAGTGACCGCCGCACGACTCCTCGCGGTTGAGTGCGTCGCGCGCCATCAGCTCGCCCAGTTCGAGGAAGTCGGCCAGACGCAGCGCCTTTTCGAGTTCCACGTTGAAATCCTTCTCCTGACCTACGACTTTCACGTCTTTCCAGAACTCCTTGCGCAGCGCCTGAATCTCGCTGATCGCCTTTTCGAGCGACTCCTTCGAGCGGGCCATGCCGACGTTCTCCCACATGATATGGCCGAGTTTCTTGTGAATGTCGTCCACCGACTGCTTGCCGCCGATCGACAGCAGCTTGGCGATCTTCTCCCTGACGCCCTTTTCGGCTTCGTCGAAAGCCTTGGTGTCGGTCTTCACCTTCGGAGCCTGAATCTTGTGCGAGAGGTAGTCGCCGATGGTGTAGGGCAGTACGAAGTAGCCGTCGGCCAGACCCTGCATCAGGGCCGAAGCGCCGAGACGGTTCGCACCGTGGTCCGAGAAGTTGGCCTCGCCGATAGCGTACAGGCCGGGGATGGTGGTCATCAGGTTGTAATCGACCCAGATGCCGCCCATGGTGTAGTGCACGGCGGGGAAGATCTGCATCGGCTGCTCGTAGGGGCTAACGTCGGTGATCTCCTCGTACATGTCGAACAGGTTGCCGTAACGTTTCTTGATGATCTCCTTGCCCAGACGCTCGATGGCGGTCTTGAAGTCGAGGAATACGGCCAGTCCGGTCTCGTTTACGCCGAAGCCTGCGTCGCAGCGCTCCTTGGCGGCACGCGAAGCCACGTCGCGCGGCACGAGGTTGCCGAAGGCCGGGTAGCGGCGCTCCAGATAGTAGTCGCGGTCCTCTTCGGCGATGTCCGACGGCTTCTTGGCGCCCGAACGCAGCGCCTTTACGTCTTCGAGTTTCTTGGGAACCCAGATGCGGCCGTCGTTGCGCAGCGACTCCGACATCAGCGTCAGTTTCGACTGCTGGTCGCCGTGAACCGGGATGCAGGTGGGGTGGATCTGCGTGAAGCAGGGGTTGGCGAAGCCTGCGCCCTTGCGGTAGCACTGGAACGCGGCCGAGCCGTTCGACGCCATGGCGTTGGTCGAGAGGAAGAATACGTTGCCGTATCCGCCCGTTGCGATCACGACGGCGTGTGCGCCGTGGCGCTCGATCTCACCGGTGACGAGGTTGCGGGCGATGATGCCCTTGGCTTCGCCGTCCTCCACGACGATGTCGAGCATCTCGTGACGGGGATAGCTCTTCACCGTGCCGGCGGCGATCTCCTTGTTGAGTACCGAGTAGGCGCCCAGCAGGAGCTGCTGACCCGTCTGGCCGCGGGCGTAGAACGTACGCGAAACCTGCGCGCCGCCGAACGAACGGTTGGCCAGCAGGCCGCCGTATTCGCGGGCGAAAGGCACGCCCTGTCCCACGCACTGGTCGATGATCAGGTTGGCGACTTCGGCCATGCGGTAGACGTTGGCTTCGCGGGCGCGGTAGTCGCCGCCCTTGATCGTGTCGTAGAACAGACGGTATACCGAGTCGTTGTCGTTCTGGTAGTTCTTCGCGGCGTTGATACCGCCCTGCGCGGCGATCGAGTGCGCGCGGCGGGGCGAATCCTGAATGCAGAATACCTTTACGTTATATCCCAGTTCGCCGAGCGAAGCGGCTGCGGATGCACCGCCCAGACCCGTTCCGACGATGATGATGTCGAGCTTGCGCTTGTTTGCGGGGCTTACGACCTTGATAGCTGCCTTATGGTTGCTCCACTTTTCTGCGAGAGCGCCGGCAGGAATTTTAGCATCTAATTTGAAAGCCATATCTGTTGTGTGTTTATTGTTCTGGATAATCGGTTAGCAGGCGCCTGCGCAGCAGGGGCAGACACTCTTGATGAAGTAGATCACCACGACGGCGGCGAAGCCGAGGAAGATGACCGTCGCCACGATGTTGGCGATGCACTTCAGGCGGGGATACCACGTGTCGTTGGCCCATCCCACGGTCTGGAACATCGACCATACGCCGTGCGTGAGGTGGAACCAGAGGGCGAAGAACCACACGAGGTAGATCACCACGTAATACCACTGCGAGAAGGTGTAGGCGATCAGCGAAGCGCCGTCCGCCGGATGGAGTCCGAGCGAGTTCTCGTGGCCGCCCAATACCTCCACGAGCTGCATTTTAGCCCAGAAGTTGAAGAGGTGGAGCGCCAGACCGCCCAGAATGATGAAGCCCAGTACGAGCATGTTTTTCGACGCCCACGACACGCCCGGTTCGACTACCGTCACGGCGTAGCGCTGACTGCCGCGCGCCTTGAGGTTCTCCATGGTGAGGATGACCGCGTAGATGAAGTGCACGACGACGCCTGCCGCCAGCACTGCGGTGCCGGCCAGAGCGTACCAGTTGGCTCCGAGCAGCGCGCAGATCATGTTGTAAGCCTCAGGCGAGATGATCGCCACAATGTTCATGGACATGTGGAAGAGAATAAAGAGCACGAGGAAACACCCCGTTACGCTCATCACTAACTTCTTGCCCAGCGAGGAATTAGATAAAAAACAGCTCATAATGATTTAAATTTGTTTATATTTGTTAAAGTTTTGTGTTCCCGGACGCAAAGATAGCCATTGTTTGCAGAATAACAATAGAAACGGGCGGGAATTTTAGGCCGAAAAGGTGGGATTTTATGACCAAGAAAGAACTGCGCGCTGCGATGAAAAAACGGAACCTCTCGCTCTCTTCCGAAGAGCGTGACGCGGCGTCGGAACGCATCTTCGGCCGGGTGGAGCGTCTGCCCGGATTTTCGGCGGCCCGCTGCGCGGCGTTTTTCTGCGCGCTGCCCGACGAGCCGCAGACCGGTGCCGCGCTGGCGCGGTGGAGCGCCGCGAAGCGCATCGTCGTGCCGCGGGTCGAGGGCGATGCGATGCGGTTTTACGACTATGCGCCCGGAGAACTTTGCCGGGGCGCTTTCGGAATCGCCGAGCCGTCGGTTGCGGAGCGGCCGTGCGATCCGGCGGAAATCGACTTCATCGTCGTTCCGGGAGTGGCTTTTACCGCCGCCGGAGCGCGTATGGGCCGCGGCCGGGGATATTACGACAAATACCTGTCGCAGCCGGGTTTCCGGGGCGTGAAGGCCGGAGTCTGCTATGCGCATCAGCTGGTCGGGGAACTGCCCGTCGAGCCGCACGACGTTTTTATGGATTACGTTGTCACCAATGATTGAAGAGATATGGATGTGAAAGAATTTACCGCCGCCTACAGAGAGGCTTTCGGCGAACGGCCCGAACTGCCCCTGCTGTTCCGCTATACGGATACTCCGTTGCGCCCCGTCGAGAAGGTCGGGGGCTGTTTCTTCAAGGCGCTGGCCGAAGCGCGCCGGGGGCTGCCCGTGAGTCTGAATGCCGGCAATATCGGCTGCGGAGGCGGGAAGTTCTACACGGGATTCAGCCCGATGCCCGAATTCGTTCCGCAGTTCGTGTCGCTCAAGGAGCGCTATAAGCGGACGCCCGAAATGGTGCTGGAGTTCATCGCCGCTCTCGAACTGCGTCCCGCGCCGAAGGCGTGGCTCGAATTCGTGCGGGCGGACGTTGCGGAGACGTTCGA
Organism: Alistipes sp. HGB5; assembly: GCF_000183485.2. Lineage (NCBI taxonomy): Bacteria > Pseudomonadati > Bacteroidota > Bacteroidia > Bacteroidales > Rikenellaceae > Alistipes > Alistipes sp. HGB5. The sequence continues at coordinate 25,320 of NZ_AENZ01000041.1, forward strand.
CGGAGCGGAGGGAGTCCTCTTTTTCGCGGCGCCCGATGCGCTGGCGGGACTGGTGACGTGGGCGACGTTCGACAACAATGCGGCGGACGCCGTGGCGTCGCCTTTCGGGTCGGGGTGCAGCTCGGTCGTGGCGCAGGCCGTGCAGGAGAACCGCAACGGCGGCAGGAGGTGTTTTCTGGGCCTTTTCGATCCGTCGGTACGCCCGTGGGTGGAGCCGGATGTTTTGAGCTTCGTAGTTCCGATGTCCCGCTTTCGGGAGATGTGCGGCATGATGCGTGCAAGCTGTCTGTTCGATACGCATGCGTGGAGCAAAGTTCGCGAACGGATTAATAACGACAATTGATTTTATGGAAAAAAGAAGAGCGGCGCTGGTGCTGGCCGGCGGCGGAGCGCGTGGAGTGGCCCACATCGGGGCTATCGAGGAGTTGGAGAGTCAGGGATTCGAAGTGCATGCCGTGGCAGGCACTTCGATGGGGGCGCTGGTCGGCGGCATGTATGCTTCGGGACACCTCGAAGCATTCAAGGAGTGGATGTATACGCTCGATAAATACAAGGTTTTCAGTCTGGTCGATTTTGCGCTGAGCACCGAAGGTCTCGTGAAGGGAAACCGCGTGATCGGCGCCATGAAGGAGCTGGTGCCCGACGTGAAGATCGAACAGATGCCGCTGCCTTTTGCGGCGGTGGCGGCCGACCTGCTGACCGGGCGTGAGGTCGTGCTCGAACGGGGCGGGCTGTACGACGCCATCCGTGCTTCGATTTCGATTCCTTCGGTTTTCCGGCCCGTCCGCCGGGGCAACATGGTGCTGGTGGACGGCGGTACGGTCAATCCGCTTCCGCTGAACCGCGTTCGCCGCGAACCGGGCGATGTGCTGGTCGCCGTGGACGTGAGCGCGCCGTTTTCCGACGAGATGGCCGCGCGGGTCAGGTCCTCGCTGAATTATTATAAGGTGATTACCGCTTCGTCGGAGATCATGCAGCAGCATATCGCGCGTCTGATGTGCGAGATCTACAAACCCGACCTGCTGATCGAGCTGCCGGCGGACCGTTTCGGAATCTTCGAATTCTACCGTGCGCGGGAGATCGTCGAAGCCGGCCGTCTGGCGGCACGCGCCGCACTCGAACAGCACATGGTCGTCGCCGGATAGCGGATATCCTCTGCCGGAATGCAGGAAAAACCGGGCCGTTGTGGCATGATCTTTGTCTTGGGGAAGAAGAAAAGATTGCGACGGCCCGAATTTTGAAGAATTCAAAAGTAGTGACGCAACTTCACACAGATTTGAGGGCCGTCGCAATGGTTTTTATGACGCGGATATCTCCGGGGACGGACGCAGTTTTTGTCCTCCGGGGATTTTTATAGTACTCTGCACTACAAAGGTAAATAAAGTTTCTGGAATTGCAATGCCCTTGACCGAAAGTGGTATTCGTGCGCCTAAAATATGGAAACGGGCGGACTGTTTGGGCATCGGGGCTTGTTGTTTTCTCGTATATGGGCTGACTTTACGGCTTGTTTTGCCGGTTTTTTCCGCGGCTGTAAATAAAAACGTTCCGGCCTTGCCGCCGGAACGTTTTCGTGTAATCCGTTTTATGCGTGACTAACGTCTGTCCTTGCCGTAGACGTAGGCCGGGATGCGGTGGCTGCGTTTGCCGATCGGAACGCCGATGCCGAGCGTGACGTTCATGATGCTCTGTCTGACGGGTACGAACTGCGGCGTGTGTTTGGTTATCAGAACGTCCGTGCCGATGAAGAAGTTGATCCAGTTGGGGCAGAGGTTGAGTCCCAGCCCTACGGCGCCGCCGCGGTTGTCGATCACCGAGTAGCTTCCGGTGAGCGTAAACCAGCGGATCGGGTGGAAATTGACCGAACCGGTGATGTTGTGGAGGGTCTTGTATTCCCAGAAACGGGCCGAATACAACAGGCCGATGCCGATTTTGTGGCGCCATACTTCGTATTCGAGTCCGGCGTTGATCGTGGCGCGCAGCATGCGCGACACGCTTTGGGGCGCTCCTTTGTGAAATTCCAGCACGTCGATGTCGAAGTCGGGCGATTCGGTGCCGTCCTCCGTGACGTTGACGCCCGTGAACGAAAGCTCTTTCGACGAGAAGCCCGTGACGTTTTTCTTCTTGCTCCAGCCGATGAATCCCAGATCGTTTACGGCCAGCGACGCCTGCAGGTTGGGCAGGATGTCGTACGTGGCGCCCAGATCGACGGCGAAGCCGTAGCCTGCGGGCGACGTGGGTTTGAAGTCGATGTCGTCCAGCTTGTAAACCTCCTCGCCGGCGTCGTTGCGCTTGGTCGTGACGTCGAGACCGGCGGCGGTGATGTCGAGTCCGCCTGCGGCGTCGATCCGCCACTCCTCTTCTCCGTGCGTCACGTTGAATCGGGTGAAGTACATGCGGGCGCGGGCGGCTCCGACGAGGAATTTGCCGCGGACACCGATGTAAAGCCGGTCGTCGAGCAGCGGGAACGAGTAGCTGAAGGCCGCTTCGAGGTAGCTGTCGGCCGTGAGGCCGATGTTGTGGATGTCGCTGCCCGTGCCTTCCTTGAGGAATGCGAAGAGCGAGTAGGGCAGCGTAGCGTCGGCGGTCGTGCGGGCGTTGAGGTCGAACGACCAGAAATTCTTGTGGTTGCGCGTGAAGGCGCCGAAGCCGATGAGGTTCACGCGGGTGTCGATGCCCAGCAGGTTGTCGGCGTTGAGTCCCGAAAGCGCCTGTCTGGTCGAAACGGCTTCGTCGAGCAGCGGGACCAGTTTCCCGTTGCGGGGATAGAGCAGTTTGTCCACGGCCAGATTGCCGCTGGCGTTGATGTCGATGCCGCCCAGACCGGGAATGTTGACATAGCCGCGCAGCGGTGCGAAAGCCGGGTTGAATTGGCTGCGGAAGGTCGTTCCCTCCATGAAGTAAGCCGTCGGGTTTTGGGCGGCAACGCCTGATGCCAGCAGCAGCGTTGCGAGAAAAGCGTATGTTTTTTTCATGTGCAGTGCCGGGTTAGAGGTTGAGTTTCAGACCGCCGCGCTTGACAAGACGCAGTGCGATGACGATTTTCTGGTCGGGCGTGAATCCGGAGCCGGGGAAATATTTCTCCAACTTGACGGGGAGGATGATCTCCGTGCCGTCGATGATCTGGCGCAGGTCGTTCTCGTGGAGCCGCGTCTCGCCGATCTTGGTCTTTACGTTGGGTTCGACACGTATGTCGAATTCCACCTCCGTGGGGTAGAACCGGGGGCTGAACTGCAGGCTGACAGGCAGTGCGCTGATGATTTCGCCGTAGATGTCCAGCGTGTTTCGGGGATTTGCCGTGCCTTTCGGATCGAGGTTATCGGCCAGCATGTCCACCACGTCGCTGCCGAGGTCGATCCTGCCGAGGTCGTAGGTTACGTCTTCGATTTTCAGATCCGTCAGGTAGCCGCCGGCCAAATCTCGGACCTCGCCGGCCAGCTCCTCCTGCAATCCCGTGGTAGCGCGGAACATCGTGATGAATACCTGCTTGAAATCTTTCGGGTCCGTGTTCGGCGGAAGCAGGGGCAGGAACGTGCCGAGATACTTGTCATAGAGCAGGTCCGCTACGGCGTTGATTTTGGCGTCGGACCTCTTCATTTGTTCGATCAGTTCGTCGAGCAGCTCGTCGATATAGGACGGGGTGTGCTGAATCTTCTGAAGATCCACGTATTTTCCGCCTGCGGGCAGCGGCGAAGGCAGCCAGATATCGGCTTCGTCGAAGAGGGCTTTGATGTCGGTGCCTTCCTTGCTCAGTTCGCTCATGCTGACGGTGACCGTAGCCAGCGGCAGCCGGAATTCGTCGCCGATGACGACGCCGTCCGTGTCGATTTCCGACAGATCGTAATTGTTTTCGATACACGAAGTTACGAGCATACCGAACAGAAACAGTGGTAAAATCAATCTCATAGTTTTGAGGGTGTTTGCATTGGATTGCAAATATATGCCGTTCCGACGAATAAACCAAAGAATTGGACAAATTCGTCAGCGGAGCGGACAAATCGGCCCGCTATATCGTCCTCTGACGGGCTTCAGGGGTGCATCTGCGGGTTTTGCGAAATATTTGTTACATTTGCGTTGCTATTGTCGTTATGGCCGAAACCGGAAAAAACAACCTCAGGGAACAGGTGGCGATGCTGCCGCTGTCACCGGGCGTCTACCAGTTCGTGGACCGCTCCGGGACGATCATCTATGTGGGCAAGGCCAAGAGCCTGCGCAAACGGGTCTCCTCCTATTTCGTGCAGAGCAAGGAGCACAGCGCCAAAGTGCGTGTGCTGGTGCGGCAGATCGCCGAGATCCGCCATATCGTCGTCAGCAGCGAGACCGACGCGCTGCTGCTCGAAAATTCGCTGATAAAGACCCTCCAGCCGCGTTACAACATTCTGCTCAAAGACGACAAGACCTATCCGTGGATCGTGGTGCGGCGCGAACATTTTCCGCGCGTGCAGTCCACCCGCCAGCTGACGCGCGACGGCTCGCAGTATTTCGGTCCCTACAGCTCGGTGATGATGCAGCACAGCGTGCTCGAATTCGTGCGCGAAGTGGTGCCGCTGCGGACGTGCAAGCTCAATCTGGCGCCCGAACAGATCGCCAAAGGCAGGTATTCGGTCTGCCTGCAGTATCATCTGGGCAACTGCAAGGGTCCCTGCGTCGGGGAGCAGAGCGAAGCGGAGTACGCAAAGCTGGTCGATATGGTCGTCGCGGTGCTCAAGGGCGACCTGCGCCCCGTGCGGAGCTATCTGGAAAGCGAAATGTCGCATGCCGCCGCCGGGTTGAAATTCGAACTGGCGCAGCGCTACAAACAGCGTCTGGACGCGCTGGACAACTATTCGAGCAGGTCGGTGATCGTGAGCGCGAAGATCGTCGATGTGGATGTTTTTTCGCTTCTTCCGGACGACGATGTGGCCTATTGCAACTTCGTGCGCATCCGCCACGGCTCGATCGTGGGCGTCTATACGGTGAAACTCTCTACGGGCGTCGGCGGCGACGAACGCGACATGCTGACGCTGGCCATCCAGCATATCGTGGAGCATATCGCGGGAACGCTCGCCAAAGAGGTCGTCGTTCCGTTCCTGCCTTCGACGACGCTGTTGTTCGACGGCGTGACCTTCACGGTGCCGAAGCGCGGCGAAAAACTCGAACTGCTGGAATTCTCGCAGAAGAGCGCCCGCATCTACCGCGCCGAGCAGCTCAAGAACCTCGAAATCAAGAATCCCGAACGCTATACCGAACGGCTGTTGAATGCCCTGCAAAAGGAGCTGCGTCTCGACAGACAGCCGCGGCACATCGAATGTTTCGACAACTCCAATCTGCAGGGGGCCCATCCGGTAGCCTCGTGCGTGGTCTTCCGCGATGGAAAACCCGCACGCAAGGAGTATCGTCATTTCAACATCAAGACCGTGGAAGGGCCTGATGATTACGCTTCGATGCGCGAAGTCGTCTTCCGGCGTTACAGCCGTCTTCAGGAAGAGGGGGCCGAGCTGCCCGATCTCATCATTGCCGACGGCGGAAAGGGGCAGATGGGCATCATTCACGAGGTACTGGAGTATCTTGGGCTGGACATACCTGTGGCCGGACTGGCCAAGAACGACCGCCACCGGACCTCCGAACTGCTCTGCGGCTATCCGCCCGTGCTGGTCGGCATCCGTCCCACTTCGCCCCTTTTCCACTTTTTGGCGCACATTCAGGAGGAGGTGCACCGTTTCGCCGTCTCGTTCCACCGTCAGAAGCGCAGCAAAGCGTTTATCCATAGCGAACTGGAGCAGATCGAAGGCATCGGCGACAAGACGATCCGCACGCTCCTCCAGCACTTCCGCTCCGTGGCCAAGGTCAAGGCCGCTCCGGCCGAGGAGCTTTCGGCGCTGGTCGGTCCGGCCAAGGCGAAAAAAATCAGGGCTTTTTTTGAAAAATAGCCGGATTCTTTGAAAATTGCAAAGATTCGACTATCTTTGCCATCCCGATTCTACGGATGAGGTTTGCCCGGATGGCGGAATCGGTAGACGCGTTGGTCTCAAACACCAATGACAGCAATGTCGTGCCGGTTCGACCCCGGCTCCGGGTACAAGTAAAATCGCTTAATTTGTTGATTATGGCAAGTTAGGCGATTTTTTATTTTCGGATTTTCCCCGCATTTTCCCCACAGAGAAGAAATGGTTGTAATGTGAAAACCAAATGTTGGATATCCCTTTTGTTATTGTGTAACCTGTTGGTTGAATTAAAATAAAGCATATTTGATAATACAAATTTTGTCGATGATTGTAGAAGCTGAGGTATTGCAGCATGACCAAGCTCGATTTTAACGGCTGTACGGGTAAACAGCCCGTATGTCATACTAATCAAGAACTGGTTAAGTTGAGAAATCTTTTGATATGCTTTCTGGAACGATTGTAAGCTCATGAGAGTTGTTTCCGGTTCTTTTGGTTCAGTTGATACGGGACTTCAAGTTTGATATGAGCCATTTTGAAAAGGTCTTGTTGCATATCAATATTCAAGTACCATACGTGCCGAAATAATTTCTGAATATCAATCTTTTATACGATTGATACCCAATTTTACACCCGAAAAATGTAAAATTAGGTGTTGTATTTTCTCTATATCGAATCACACAGGCTAATGAATAAGGAAAGATCATTGAGCTTTCGGGTACTTTTTGGAAATGTCAAATGATTGGTATTTAATAATATGAGATTTGTATTTCGTATTTTGCATCCGCAATTTGTCTGCATTTCTTATGATGACAATGCATTTTTCATCTTTTTTCGTTATCTTTGGAGCCAATCATATAAAGAATAGTGCGAAAATACAAACGGAACATAGGTGCGGTATTGCTACTGGTACTCTTCGCATGGTACTGGAGTTCTGTTACGCTGTTTCCCCATGCTCACAATATCGACGGGCATATCTATGTTCACTCGCATCCTTTCTCCGGTACCTCGAATAATCCCGGCCACAGCCATACCCCGCAGCAGTTTCAACTGATCGCACACCTGTCGCTGCTGGTAATGATGGTGGCGACGCTCGTCGCATTCGCCTTACGGCTGCTGGGAGTTTCCTTCATTTTCAAAACGCAAAAACCGGCCGTCCGGCAGGACGCTCCGATCCGGATTTACGGGCTGCGTGCACCTCCCGTCTGCTGATACACATTCCATTCTGAACGGGACGGGCTTGTTGCCCGCACCCGTTGCCATGTATATGTATCAGTAATTATCAAAAACCGGATTTTTCCATGAAAGAAAAAATATTGGGGGCATTTCTCATGCTCCTGCTCCCCGCGGTATGCTCCGCCGGGGAGGAGCCTGCCATGAAGCCCCAAAAGCAGAGCGACGCAAATATCACCGGCCATGTGGTCGATGCCAAAACCTACGAACATCTGGCCTTTGCCACCATCGCCGTGAAAGGCACGACCATCGGCATCGCTACCGATGCCACGGGGCACTATTTCCTGAAGAACCTGCCGCAGGGCCGTTTTACGCTCGTTGCCTCGTCTGTGGGTTACAGGAGTGCCGAGCAGACGGTCGAGATCTCGCCCGACAAGACCATCGAGGTCAATTTTTCCCTGACCGAAGAGGCGCTTTCTGTCGAAGAGGTCGTCGTGTCGGCCAGCCGGACGGAGACCAACAAGAAAACATCACCGACTATCGTATCGGTGGCCTCGGCCAAACTCTTCGAATCGACCGCCTCGTGCAATCTGGCCGAGACGATGAATTTCCAGTCGGGATTGCGCGTCGAAACCAACTGCGGCAACTGCGGTACGACCCAGCTGCGCATAAACGGACTCGAAGGGCAGTATTCGCAGGTACTGCTCGACAGCCGCCCGATCTTCAGTTCGCTGGCATCGGTCTACGGCCTTGAACAGCTGCCCGTCGCCATGATCGAGCGGGTCGAGGTGATCCGCGGAGGCGGCTCGGCGTTGTTCGGGGCGAATGCCATCGGCGGTGTGGTCAACATCATCACCAAGGAGCCGCTGCGCAACTCCGTCACACTCTCCAATACGACCAATATCTTTGAGGGCGGTACGGCCGACTTCAACACCTCGCTCAACGGCTCGTTCGTCTCCGACGACTACAAAATGGGCGTCTACCTGTTCGGCATGATTAAGGACCGCGATTCGGATGACCGCAACGGGGACGGATTCTCGGACATCCCAAAACTCAACTCCGAGACGGCCGGATTTCGGGCCTATTACAAAACTTCGCCCTATACGCGTCTGACGGCGGAATACCACCATATTCACGAGTTTCGCCGTGGGGGCAACGAGTTCGACCAGCCGCCCCACATGGCCGATATCGCCGAACAGCTCAATCACAAGATCGACGGCGGCGGATTGAAATTCGACTGGTTCAGTCCGAACAACCGCCACCGGATGGGCATCTATACTTCGGCGCAGAATATCGACCGTGACAGTTATTTCGGCACGGACAAGAAGCCCGACGCCTATGGCGCTACGGACGACAAGACGTTCGTGGCGGGAGCCCAATATACCTACTCTTTCCATAAACTGCTGTTCCTGCCCTCGGAACTGACGGCGGGCGTCGAGTACAACTACAATACGCTGCACGACAAATACCTCGGCTTCGGGCGCGACTTCGAGCAGACCACCCATAGCACGGGTTTCTTTTTCCAGAACGAGTGGCGGAGCGAAAAGCTCAACTTCCTGATCGGCGGCCGCGTGGACAAGCACAACATGATGAAGAACGTCGTCTTTTCGCCGCGCGTGAACGTGCGTTACAGTCCGACGGAAAAGATCGGCCTGCGGGCCAGCTATTCGAGCGGTTACCACGCGCCGCAGGCTTACAACGAGGACCTGCACATCGACGCTTTGGACAACAAGGTGGCGATCATTCGACTCGCTCCGGATCTCAAACCCGAATACTCGCACAGCCTGAGTGCATCGGTGGATCTGTATCATAATTTCGGGCGAGTGCAGGCCAACCTGCTCGTCGAAGGATTCTACACGATGCTTGAGGACGTGTTTACGCTCGAAAAAATCGGCGAGGATGCCCAGGGCAACATCATTAAGGAGCGCCGCAACGCTTCGGGAGCCACCGTGGCCGGCGTGGGAGCCGAAGCCAAGGCGGGTATTCCGGGACGGTTCGAGCTGCAGCTGGGCTACACCTTCCAGCGCAGCCGTTACGACGAACCCGAAAAATGGTCGGACGACGTGACGCCCCAGCGGCGGATGTTCCGTTCGCCGGACCATTACGGCTACTTGACGGCGAACGTCAACCTCACGCGTGATTTCACGGCGTCGGTGTTCGGCAACTACACGGGCCGGATGCTCGTGCAGCACAATGCTGGGTATATCGAGAGGGATACCGAGCGTCTGACGCCCGATTTCTGGGATATGGGCCTGCGGCTGTCGTACAATTTCCGGCTCACGAAACAACTGCGGCTGGAACTGAATGCCGGGGTGAAAAACCTTTTCGACAGCTTCCAGAAGGACCTCGATTTCGGCCAGAACAAAGATGCCGCTTATATCTACGGTCCGGCAGTTCCGCGCACTTACTTTATCGGAGCAAAATTCGCGCTGTGACCAAGATGTACCGTGTTATTCGGATGCAGGGCCGGTTCCTGCATCCGAATTTGTATTTAGAGCTTGAAGGTCGGCAAACCAATAGGAATAAGTTTTCACCGTTCCGTCGTCTAGGCGGATGTCGTAGCTTTGTGAAAAAGATCGGCCCAGCCGGAACGGCACGGGCTGTCGGAAGATCGGACCGTCGTAACAGAATGTATGATATTCGCCGTTTTCTCCATTGGGATCGACTCCGGCAGGCAGAGAGGCTATGAAGCCGCGGTCGATCTCCCGGCCTATGGCGTCGGCGCCGAGTCCGTCGGCCATCGTGGTTACGACGACCGTCCGAAATCCCGATACGAGGAAATCGTTCATCACCTCTTCCGAAGATTTTCCCCAAAGCGGTTCCACGATTTCGATTCCGTGCGGCGAGAGTTGCTGCTCCCGGTATTTGCGCACATCGTGCAGGAAAATATCCCCGAAGATGAAACGGGTCACGCCCTGCGTCTTGAAATGCTCCACGGCCCGGGACATGGCGACGTCGTAATCCTCCATATTGCCTTTGGGCGTCAGGTCTACGATATAAAGAGGAACGCCGATGCTTTCGGCCTGCATTTGCAGTAATGCCGTCGGGATGCCGTGCATCGTCGAACGGTGCGTATCCCGGTTTACGGTAGTCAGCAGCGCGACGATCTCGTATTCGCCCGATTGCTGTGCCCGCAACAGCGCATGGGCGGAATCCTTGCCGCCACTCCAGTTGAATACGGCTTTTATCCGTTCCATATTATATTTTCTGCATTATGGAAGAACCCGCAGACAAGGGTCAAATACTCGGGCAATGATCCGTCTGTACCCCATTTCAGTTCGATGCCGAAGAGTTCGGAGGTCGTGCGTGCGATGTCGAATCCGCAGGCTTCGAGCGATGGGCGTACCAGTTCGGGGTGGCGGCAGGGTTTCGCTTCGGGGCGGGTGCAGGTTCCTTCGGGGCAGTAGAGGCAGGTGCCGACATAGGCGAACGACCGTCCGCCGTACCTGCGTTCCATTTCGAGCAGCCGCCGTTCGAGCCGCTGCCGTTCGGGGCGGATCAGCCGGCCGGCTTCCGACATCGGAACGTGCTGTTCGGCAGGAGTGATCTTCGTCGCGATAATCAATGCTGACGTATATTGCGAGAGATATGCTCCGACATCGTATCCGAACGGCGGACATCCCCAGCTGCAGCCGTAATTGCGGCAGGCGCGGCAACACTCCAAAAACCGCTTGGCATCACGGAACCGGGCGATATAGTCAGCCACGGGCAATGCAGCGCAATGGTCTTCTGCGGTATATCGAAATGAAAAATCCATGAAACAAAAATAGTCGTTTCGGGCGTTTGTAATGCTGTTTCACGAAAATAATTTGTTGTCGAGCGCTGTTTTTCGGGATTAACCGTTATATTTGCCCCAGATTTGGTTTTCCGTTCCCCGTGCCGGGGAGGAAATGAAAAGGGAATCGGGTGCAAATCCCGGACAGTCCCGCTGCTGTGAAACTCCGTGAAGGTTTCGAACATCTCAGCCACTGATCCGCAAGGATCGGGAAGGCTTCGGAACAGGAGTCAGTCAGAAGACCTGCCAAGTCGATTCGATGTCAAAGGACCCCGAGGGATGGGCGTTTGATTTCGGTTGTATACTGCATGATAATTTTAATTCCGATGCTGTTGCAAGGATTGCTGTGCCGTTTTCGGCACACGGGTTTCGCTTTGCGGGAACAGCTCGGCCTAAAACGGGATTCGGTATGGAATTACTCGAACGATTGCTATTTGGTTCCGAGTCGCTTTGGGGCGGCGGTGTCGCCCACTCGGTGATGATCCTGGCGCTGGTCATCGCACTCGGCATCATGCTGGGCAAGGTGAAGATCGCCGGGGTGTCGCTGGGGGTGACGGGTATTTTGTTCGTCGGCATCGCGTTCAGCTATTTCGGCATGAACATCGACGAGCACCTGATGCACTTCCTCAAAGAGTTCGGACTGATTCTCTTCGTCTATTCGATCGGTTTGCAGGTCGGTCCCGGATTTTTCTCCTCGTTCCGCAAGGGCGGCATCACACTGAACAAACTGGCCGTACTGGTCGTGGCGCTCGGCGTCGTTACAACGGTTGCCCTTTATTATGTCACCGGGCTTCCGATGACGACGATGGTCGGCGTGATGTCGGGTGCCGTGACCAATACCCCGGGGCTGGGTGTCGCGCAGCAGGCTTTCAGCGACCTGCACGCCGGAGCCGATGCCCCGGATATCGCGACAGGCTATGCATTGGCCTATCCGCTCGGAGTGATCGGAGCCATCCTGACCCTGCTGGCGTTGCGCTATCTGCTGCGTATCGACGTGCGGCAGGAGGAAGAGGCGGCAGGTTTGGGTACGGACGTGCTGAAAGACCTGACGACCCGGCGGATTTCCGTCGAAATCTGCAATCCTGCCGTCGAGGGTAAAAGCATCTCCGGAATACGCCGTTTGGCCCTGCGCGATTTCGTCGTGTCGCGGATTTGCCGTCCGGGCGAAGCTCCTGAACTGGCCGATGCTGCGACGACGCTCCGCTGCGGCGACCGGATTTTGCTCGTGGCGGCGCCCAAAGATGCCGAGGCACTGGTCGCGTTGCTCGGCCGGGAGGTGGATGCCGGTCCGATGATGCCGGATAGGAAGATGATTTCACGCCGAATACTTATCACCAAACCCGAGCTGAACGGCAAGACACTCGCCGAACTGCGCATCCGCTCCACGAGCGGCGTCACCATTACACGCATCAACCGTTCGGGTATCGACCTGGTGGCTGCAGGGAATCTGCAGTTGCAGCTGGGCGACCGGGTGACGGTCGTGGGTCCCGAACTTTCGGTAGCCCATGCCGAGCGGCTCTTCGGCAATTCGCTCAAGCGTCTCAACCATCCCAACCTGATTCCTATTTTCATCGGCATCGCGCTGGGTGTCGTGCTGGGCAGTATTTCGTTCTGGATTCCCGGCGTTCCGCAGCCCGTGAAACTGGGCCTTGCCGGCGGTCCGCTGATCGTCGCCATCCTGATCGGCCGCTACGGTCCGCATTACCGGCTCATCACCTATACGACGATGTCGGCCAACCTGATGCTGCGCGAAGTGGGCATTTCGCTTTTCCTTGCGGGCGTGGGGCTGGGTGCCGGCGAGGATTTCGTGCCTACGCTCGTCGCGGGCGGATATGTCTGGATCGCTTACGGAGCTGTAATCACGATCGTTCCGCTGCTGCTGGCGGGGCTTTTCGGACGTTTTTACTACAAACTCAACTATTATACGCTGATCGGCGTGCTTTCGGGCGCGTCGACCAATCCGCCGGCACTGGCCTATTCGACCGAGCAGACCACGTCCGACGCACCTTCGGTGGGATATGCTACGGTCTATCCGCTGTCGATGTTCCTGCGGGTGCTGGCGGCCCAGCTTTTGATTTTGATTTTCGGATAACTCAAAAAGGCGCGGCCAAACAAAGACCCGTTACTGCCATAACAAGTCATTGCATAGAGATTAGTAGCCGGCCGCGCCTTTTTTTAATTGAATAGTTATGAATATCGTATTATACGGAGTTCCGGCGGAAACGGCCGGAAGGATTGCAGACCGATACGGTCTGAAAGTGATAAATTCGCCCGACAAATTCGACGCATCGGGAACGATGGTACTTGTTCCGTCGATAAACGCCCCGCGGTACCTGTTGGCGTTTTACAACGCCATGCTGCGGCATGAGGACGATGTCGATGCGGTCATTATCTGCGGTGCCGAGTCCTGCGAGGCCGTCAGCACGGTGCAGTACTGCACTCCGCTGGGGAAATTCTTCACCCTGAACGGTGATCTGGACGGAGAGGAACTGGTATCGGAACTTTGTCTGCTTCTCGATTCGCTGTTCGCCGAGGGGAATCAAATCAATTTTTAGGAATGGAGACTAAAGGCTATGTACACGTTTACACCGGTAACGGCAAAGGCAAGACCACGGCGGCATTCGGACTGGCCCTGCGGGCGTTGTGCGCCGGGAAGGGCGTCTATGTCGGGCAGTTCGTCAAATCGATGAAATACAATGAAACGAAGATCGAACGGCTGTTCAACGGCTCGGACCCGGCATTCGGTCGTATCCGTATCGAACAACTGGGGCGCGGATGCTTTATCGGAAAAGACCCCGAGTTGGCCGATGCGGAAGCGGCACGCAAAGGATGGACCCGTTGTGCGGACCTGCTCCGAAGCGGGGAATACGATGTGGTGATCCTCGACGAACTGACCATCGCCCTGCATTTCGGACTGCTCTCGACCGCTGTCGTGCTGGATGTGCTGCGCAGCCGTCATCCGGCTGTTGAGGTGGTTATCACGGGGCGTTATGCACCGCAGGCACTGATCGATGCGGCCGACCTTGTTACTGAAATGTGTGATGTGAAGCACTACTACACGCAGGGCGTCCTTTCGCGCGACGGTATCGACCGTTGATTATTCGAGGCGTTGGTAGTAGTGTAATTCCCGGTCGTTTTCGTCCAGTACCTCCGGGTGCATGATCGCGATCAGGTCGTGCAGGACGACGTCGGGCTGTACCACACCCGACTCCCAGTAGTCGTTGCCTCCGGCGACATTCAGCCGTTTGTTGCAGTTGTAAACGGCACCGTTTCTTACGCATCGGGTGTTTGTGAATTTCGGGAACTGCGATTTCAACTCCCCGAGTGACGCGGCACTGCCCGCATTGAGCCACATATCGGCCTGTGCCGTGAGCATATACGCCTCTTCGAGGTCGATGGGGAGCGAACGGTTCGATGTGTTCTTCTTGTAAATATAATCCCCTCCGGCGTCGGCGATCAGCCGGGCGACGTAGCTTTCGGTCGACGCCATAAACCACGACCCGGCATAGGGCGTGTTAATCATCACTTTCGGATGTTTCGAAGTCGCCGCCGCGACTTTTGCCCGGAGCGCATCGTAACGTTCGGGAACCGGCTCGAAGACTGCTTCGCCTTTTTCGCGGCTGTCGGTGATCTCGGCGATAGCCACCAGCCATTCGGCCTTGCCGAGCGGCGACTCTTCGAGGTACTCGCCGATGTAACAGAACGGAATGCCCATTTCGAGCAGTTTCGACTCCATGCCGCTTGCGCCGCTCACGCCGAACAACAGCACCAGATCGGGCCGTTGTGCGAGCAGCAGTTCGTAGTCGATATTTCCGTCGAAGCCGATGTCCGCCACGGCTTCGGGGTGTGTCGTTACATATTTATTCGAAATATAGTTTCTTCCCGAAACTCCTACCACCCGGTCGACCTGTCCCAACGCATCGAGCATCGCCACATAAGTAGAGGAGAGGCAAACGATGCGCCTCGCTCCCGCTTTCACGACCTGTCCGGTGAAACCTGCCGGAATCTTTTCTCCGTTGCGGACGATGAAGAGCGTTGTTTCGGTGTTCTCGGCGCCTTGCCACGGATTGAATACTTTGAGAAGCGTACTTTGCCGGCCTTCAGCACCGACGATCTCGAAGCCCGAGGCATAGGACGGTTTGTAGAGGGTTTCCGTATAGGCGTCTATTCCTGTCGTGTTCGATGCGCAGGAGATAAGGAAGGTAGCCGCGCTAAGCAGGATGAAATAGACTGTTTTTTTCATAAGAATCCGTTAAAAAGTCTGTTTGCAGAAACCGGATGTATGGTTGTATGGCAGACAACGCATACTACTAACCTCTGTGATTCTCCAGTTTCTGCAAACAGACTATCAAAAAAATGGCGGCAGGATTAATTACAGGAAGGTTTGCAATGGTTCACCGCGATTAAAAGGCCCCGCCGCCGTGTCAAATATTATTGCGCAATTGTTTCGATCTCTTTTCCCGCCAAGTGCAGGTCGATAGCGCAGTTGAACAACACGCAGGCCGGACCATAGCCGTAGCCCAGATCCTGCAAGGTGGCGTTCTGGATCTTCACGAAATCGATGCCCGGCAAATTAACTTTGTTCCCTTCTTTGTCGCGAGCCCAGCCGATGTCGAACGACGATCCAGTCTCATCCGTGGGGTCGCTGTTGCAGACATAGCCGTAGTCGTACCAGCGGGAAGCTTGAGTTGGCCAGCCGTTCGTCAGATCTTCCGGGGCCTTGGCCAGAGGCGGCAGCATCGTGCAACCCGTATATGTCAGTGCGGTGCCCTCGGCCGATTCCATCAACCATGCGGGCCAGACCGAGAATGTCCCCCATGGAGCCTTGGCATAACAATAGGTTCCGGTTTCCGATTCGTTGATTGCATAGGAGACCCATTCTACCATTCCATCGGACGGGGTGACATTGTCGGGACGGGTATAAACCATTTTCAGGTTGCGTCGTTCGCCGGTCTTGCCGTATTCGCTGCCAGCCAGTTCGTACCATTCATCGTCGGCCTTGCCGTTGCCGTTCGCGTCAGACGAAACATAGACAACCCCTTGTGCAGGATAAGCGCCTTTGGTGGCATATGAACCGATGCGGAAGTCGCGCAGACCATTGACATTCATCACTGTATGGTCGAATCTGAATACGATGCTGCCGCCGAACGAACCGAGATTCACTCCCAGATCGTTTTTGTCAAACGGCTTGTCGACGAGTTTTGTGTTGACGCTTGCCAATACCGTGGACGGCGTGTCGATGGTCGAGAATGCCAATCCCTTGCCGTTGGTAATCGCAGGATTATACTCCAAGACTTCCGAGATATAATACGAATAGGCCGTAGCCTCGGTCGTTACGGTGACGGTGGCGCTCTTGGTCTCGGTGATGCCGCTGTCGTCGGAGATTGTCAGCGAAATCGTGTAGTCGCCCGTTTCCAGTTGGATGAACGAAAGCGTCTTGTCGGTTCCGGCTTCGGCAGCTTCCGCGTCGTTAGGGCCCTTCACCGTCCATTTGTAGACGGGGTTTTGGTCGAAGCCTGTGATCGTCGGTTCGATCACGAGCACCTTGCAGCGGTCGGTCGAATAAGTCGCGTCGAGCGACATCGAATTGGAGAATCCTGCCTGATTGATCGTGATTTCGAGCGTTTTGTCGCTTTCGTCCTGTTTGAGAACCACTTTGCCCGGTTCGCGGGCCTCGGTCGAACTGTTCTTGGCGACCGTGATGACCAGCGCAGTCTGTTCGAGTTCGGCCGGAGCCCATTCGGGAGATGAGACCACTTCGTAGGCTACTGCGCTCGTTCCGGCCTGAGCCGTTTTGGTTGAGGTGACCAGGATGGTGTAGGTCTTGCCGTCGGCCGGGGCGCTGATGGGGTTGTCTTCGGCCTTCACCGAGAATTCATAGGTCGTCTTCGACGTGTTGCCGTCGTCGTTCTCGTCTTTACATGCGGTAAAGAGTACGCCTGCGGCCGCAATGGCCAGCAAACTCCGGAAAGTAAATTTCTTCATCGTTTTATAAATTAAAGGTGTGTTGAGTTATTCGTCTTTAGCACAGCGGACGGAATATCCGTCGCTGCGATAGCCCCTGTCTCTTTTTATGCTGGGACGTTGGTCGTAGGGAATGATGTAAATGGAGAGCTGGTAGGTATCCTGAGTCCAGATACCTGTATTGAATCCCGAATTCTTCAGGCATCCGCCACCGACGCGGTAACGGAATCCGGCATAGGGAAAGACCCCTAGTGGCGAATAGTCGGTCGTGGCCTTGTCGAGTCCGTTCCATGCGAACAGTCCGTTCTTGTCCGCCGGGACACACCACCCTTCGGGACAGGGATCGAACGGCGTTTTGCCCCGAGCACCGCACCACAACGTGTCGCACGCTTCGACTTTCAGGGGCTCCTCGCTGGGGAACCAGTTGTCGGCTAACAGGAAATGCATCGGCGAAAATATTGATTTTGCAAAGTTCGTCCGGGTCAGGTCTTCGCTGGTTCTGATCGTGCGGATACCCGTGCCTCCCGATTGCGACCCCTCGGTCAGCAGCGTTCCTGCAGCGTCGTAGATGGGTTTGCTATCGAAACGGTTGTAGTCGGTCTGATTCGTTCCGCGGAGTATGCGGTCGCCGGGGAAGGGATCCTTGCGCCCCCATTGATACAGCAGTCCGCAGGCGGCCAGCGAGTCGGCCGGTGTGTTCTCGATGAGCGCCTTGTCGATCACGGCGCCGAGATTACGATCCATGAAGGTATAATCTGCCACCCCGTCGCCGTTGTTATCCCATGTGTAGATCTTTCCAAAGGCCACCAGTTCCGCATTGGGATCGTAGCGTGTCACCCAAATATGCCAACTCCAGCGTATTTCGCCACCAATGCGGAGGCCGATTAGGGCGTTGCCTACCTTGTCGGCCGTCGATACGAAGATCGAACCCTCCTCGGCGGTCTGCCCCGGGATCAGTCCGACGTTTGTAATTAGGCCGGGAGTATCCTGCCAGAGCAGGACGGGTTCGGGTGTCATCCCTGTGAAATCGCTCTTGTCCAGCCATTCAGCATAGAGATCCCATATGGCATAGGCTTTCAGCACCGGAATGTCGACCGACTCGCCTGGCTTGACCATAAAGCAGTTGGGAGTGTACGATGCTTCGAGGTATTTTTCGTTAACATCGGGTTGGGGTTCCGGCTCCGGTTCCGGCTCCGGTTGGGGATCGGGATATTCGTTGGGATTGTCGTCGTTGTGGTAAGAGCATGACGATGGGCCTATCACGCTAGCAAGAAGCAACAATGTGAAAAATAAAAACGTTTTTTTCATAGTCATGCATCTTTTACACAGCGTATTGATTGTCCGTCGCTGCGGCAACTGACATCGGATTTGATGATCGGTCGTTTTTCCGAAGGAGAGATGTAGATGGAGAGTTCATGGGCATTGCCGATACCGGTCGGTGGAGTTCCCGACCAGATACTGACTCCGAATCCTGAGTTTTTCAGACAGCCACCGCCTGCCCGATAGCGGAATCCGGCATAGGGGAATACTCCCAGTGCCGAGTAGTCGGTTGTGGCGTTTTCGAGCCCGTTCCAGATGAACTTGTCATTCTTGTTCGCTGGGACACGCCACCCCTCGGGGCAGGGATCGAATGGCGTTTTGCCCCGTGTGCCGCACCACAGCGTGTCGCATTTTTTGATTTCTGTGGGTTTACTGCTGCAATACCAATCGCTGTACCCTTCGGCGCCGAGCAGAACGGTCATCGGTTCAAGAATGGATTTGGCGAGCCCCGTCCGCGTGAGATCCGTATCCGTCTTAACGGAGCGGATACCCGTACCTCCAGTGGCACTTCTTTCGGTAAGCAACGTTCCCGAAGCGTCGTAGATCGGTTTGCTTTCGAAATAGTTGTAATCGGTACTGTTGGAACGGCGAAAGTCGTGGTCTCCGGGGAAAGGATCCTTGCGCCCCCATTGGTACATCAGTCCGCAAGCGGCCAATGAGTCAGCGGCAGTATTTTCTATGATCGCCTTGTCGATCGTGGCTCCGAGGTTGCGATCCATAAAAGTATAATCTACAACTCCGTCGCCGTTATTGTCCCATGTGTAGATTTTGCCGTAAGCTACCAATTCCGCATCCGGATCGTAGCGTGTCACCCAAACATGCCAGCTCCAGCGGATTGCACCGCCGATGCGGATGCCGATTACTGCATTGCCCACCTTGTCGGCCGTCGATACGGCGATGGAACCCTCTTCGGCTTGTTGTCCAGGAATCAGTCCGACGTTCGTGATCAAACCCGGCAGATCCTGCCAAAGCAGAACCGGTTCGGGTGTCAGTCCCATGAGATCAGTTTCACCCAGCCATTCGGCGTAGAGGTTCCACATGGCAAAGGCTTTCAGTATCGGGATGTCGACCGACTGTCCCGGCTTGACCATAAAACAGTTAGAGGTATACGCAGCTTCGAGGTATTTTTGGTTAATGTCGGGTCCGGGCTCCGGTTCGGGTTCCGGCTCCGGTTGGGGATCGGGGTATTCGTTGGGGTTGTCGTCGTTGTGGTAGGAGCAGGCGACATTCCCGACGCTCAGCGTCAGCAGCAACGCAGGCAGCAACAGCAGTTTTTTCATTTTCATAGTGTGAAATCTCTATTTTATTGGTGTTGGTCGGGCCGCACGTAGATATGCATGTCGCGGGCCATAAAAATTTCAGTGGAGGTCTCGCCGATCCAGCCGCAGTACTGGTTTAGGGCGGTGTAGACGCGGATAAAGTCGACCCCCGGCAGGTGCACCGGTTCGCGGGTCTCGGGATCCACGGCCCATCCGATGTCGAAGCCGTTGTAATAGTTGCCGTTTTCGTCCTTGGCCTCGTTGGGATAGTTGTCTGCATAGGCGCCGTATTTGAACATGTATTGCAGGTAATAGGAGCCGTTGCCTGAGACATCCACGGCGTTCTTGGGCAGCAGCGTGCCTCGGAACGTCATTTCGTCGGCGTCGATCCACTTAGGATAGTAGTCCTGGTCGTGGAACTTGTTTTTGTAGACACAGTCGGTTTGTCCTCGATTATCCTCCCATTTGATGTAGGTCATATCGGTCAGGGCGCTGTCGTTTCCTTCGCCGGGCGTCGGGACATGGTCGGGGGCGGGACGATGATAGGTGATCTCATAACCGTAGGTAGCCGCCTCATCCGTGTACCACGGATTCTTGTCGATCTCGTACCACTTGTCGTCAGGCTTGCCGTTTTGGTTCTCGTCGAACATGACCATGATGATACCCGGTTCCGAACTGCCTCCGTCGACGCCCGGATGAGCTGCGCTGTTGAACGAGTTGCCGTCGATGCGGATGTCGTATTCGCCCGGAACGTTTACGACCGTATGGTCGAATCCGAACGTGATGTAACCGCCGTATGCGCCGAGAGAAACACCGCTCTGCATCTTTCCGGCGATGGCCTCCTCGGCCTTCTGCCGCATGGTCTCCGCCGTGTCGCCCTCCCGATATTCGGGCATCGCGTTCACGAACTGTCCCGGAGCCGGGCAGTATTCGTAGACCGTAGATATGTAGGGACTGTACTCTACCTCCTCTTCGACCACGTAAAAGGTCATCCGGTGCACGATCGGATTGACGGGGTCGAAGATTTGGAACGTTACGTCATAGGTGCCCGGGTATTGCATCAGGAAGATGTAGTCCTTCTCTTCCGAGAGCAGCGAATCGGCTCCCGAGGCGGTCTTAACCGTCCAGCGGTAACTTTCGCCCGTGAAGGCGGGTTTGAGATCGACGGTCTGCATGCGGGCGACCTTGTAAAGGTCGTCCAGCCCGAGGCTCACATAGGGGATGCCGTCGTTTTCACAGCCGCCGAGCGCGAGGGCCGACAGCAGGATGGCGAATATCTTTTTCATTGCCGAGTCTGTTTGCGTTCGAGAAAAACCATGTGTGCGGGGATATCGCCCGTGCGGACACTCCATTTGTGGACGCCTTCGCGCGAATAACAGTGCAATACGCCGCTCGAAACGTAGTTCTTGGCGTCGGTGACATAGATGTCGCCGTTTCGGGGGTGGATGGCAATGCCGTAGGGAATCACGATATCGAGCTCTGTGCCGTCGGTGATGAATTTGCGCGATACGACACGCTTTTTCTTGACGTCGATGATGGCGTAGGTTACCGTGTTTTTCGAGGTCTGGTTGCTGTACTCGACACTGTAGACATAAAGGGAATCCCCGGAGATGATCATGTTCGAAGCCGGAATGTTCATCGCCTCGGCCACCTGGTAACGTCCGCCGTTGGGTTCCAGCCGGTAGAGGTTCGACGGAACGTCGTCGTAGTTGCCCCGCGAGGAGACCCACAGGTTGCCGTAGGCGTCGGCTTTGATGCGGCTGAGGTTGATCGCTACGTCGATCTTGTACATTTGGCGCATGGTTTCCAGTTCGATGACCGAGACCGTCGAGTCGTAGTTCGGGGCGCGGTAACCGCCCGAATTGGCGACGTAGGCGCGTCCGCCGATGATGGCCAGTTCATCGGGCTGGTAACCCACGGTCACCTGGCCGACGATCTTATAGGTGTCGAGATCCACCTTGAAGACCGCGCCCTTTTGGGCGTTGGGATCCATCGCCACGGGCCCGACATACGCGCTAACGTAGGCATATTTGCCCTTGAACCGGATGTAGCGGCAGTTTGGAATGTCGATCTGCGTGATGCGCCGCGCCGTGTAGGCGTCCATCACCTCGACCTTGTGCGAACAATTGATGACGGCGAACAGCCGTCCGTCGTAAACCTGGATGTCGTTGCCCACGTCGCCCAATTCCTTGACGACATTGGGATTTTTTTCTGCATAGATACCCCGGGCATAGACCGCCGTACGGTAGTCGAGGTAGTCGATGTCCGCCTTGTTGCTGCCCATGTTGCCTTCGTTCAGGAGATACATGCCGATCGGATCGGCGTCGGGATCCTCCCCGAACGGCAACACCTCATACTCGGTGGGGTTCACCAGTTCGATCTTCCGGCAGCCGGCGGCGAGGCAGCAGCCGGCCAAAACGATGAAGAGATACCTTTTCATGGCTCGCGGAGGTTAGAGATCGACGCTGACGACGAACCGGAAGTTGGTCTTCGGCATCGGATAGTTGAGCACCACGTCGTAATCCTGTCCGAAAAGATTGTTAACCTCGGCCGTGGCCTTGAGGGTTCGGGTGCGGATCTTGAAAGTCTTTTGCAGCGAGAGGTCGCTCGTGTACCACGGCTGGGTGTGGTTGCGCGGGATGTTCTCCTGCTGGTTGTAGCGCTGGCCCGTGTAGATGAAGCTGTAATTGAGCCCCCACCCCTTGTAGAACAGCGCGAGGATGGCCGAGCCGCTGTGCCAGGGGATGTAGGGAATCTGGTCACGGTAGTAGGTGTCGGCCGGGTCGGTGATGTCGATGGCCTTCTGATAGGTGTACTGGAACTTGGTCGTCACCTCCAGCTTGCCGAGCGTGAACAGGGCGTTCAGCACGGCGTCCACGCCCTTGATCTCCACTTCGCCCAGATTGAGCATCGTCCAGCGGAACTGCTGTCCCTTGGGATAGGCGATGATTTTATCTGTGATTTTGTTGTAGTAGGCGTCGACCGAAACGTCGAGCATCCGCATGAAAGGCGATTTCTCAAAATTGCGCGTGTATTTCAGGCCGACGTTGAATTGTTCGGCATATTCGGGCTTGAGGAAGGCGTTGCCCATGTCCGTATAGTAGAGGTCGTTGAAGGTCGGCATACGGAACATCCGTTTGTAGAAGGCGCGTACAGAGAGGTCGTGGTTTTTCAGCACTTTGAACGATCCGAAGAACGCCGGGGTAGCCACAGCCTTGTCTGGCCGGGCTTCGAAGCGCTCGACCTTTTCGTGGACAAAGTAACCCAGCACGCTGGCCTGCATCTTCAACCGTCCCCATTCAAATGCCGTGGCCAATGCGGCCATATGGGTATAGCGCGTCGGAAAGGGGAAGGTGCCATCGCTTTCTGTGGGCATGTAAAAAGTGGCGTCGAGCGTATTCCATTGGAAGTCATAGGCCAGCGACACCTCCCAGTGTTCGAAGATGTTGTAGAGATTAGCGCACGAGAAATAGAACTCCTTCTGCTTGTAGGTGTTCTTGGTTTGGATCAACTTGGCGTCTTGATTCTCGTAATGGGTGTAGTCGGCGGCGTACTTGGTGTTGAACAGCGTGCGGAATTTCTTCGACCAGCGGTTGGTCAGCGTTCCCTGGATGAACGAGTTGGTGTCCCACAGCCGCTCACCATGGCGAAAGACGTTGTTGACGATGGCTCCCGGGATGCCGCGTTCGGAGTTGTAGGTGTAGGCCCGCACGGTCCATTGTCCGTCGGCCATCTTGCCGTGAAGTCCGGCCTCCATGCGCGTAGCGTTGATGTCGCCGTTCTGTCGGTAGGCCGTTGTGTCGTAGGCGATCTCGCCCAGCGTGTTGCGGCGGCGGTAGCGGAATTTGTACCGGCCGGTGGCATTGATCCACTCGCCGCTGAACGACGAGCTGACGGCGTCGGAGATCTTATACTCGTAGCGCATCGAGGGATTGATGAGCCCGAATGAACCGGTCTTCATCGTGGCCTTGAAATTAGCCCGTTTGCCCTCCTCGAAGCGGGGACGCCGCGTAGTGATGTAGATGGTTCCCGAGGCTCCGAAATCCTTGGCCGACTGGAAAATGTCACTCTTCTGTCCGTTATAGAGCGATATTTCCTCCACGTCGTCCAGCGAGAAGCGCCCCAGATCGACCTGCCCGTTCTGGGCGTTACCCAACTGGATTCCGTCGTAGAAGACCGCCATGTGGTTGGTGCCCATCGAGCGGATGTTGACGGTTTTCAGACCGCCTACGCCGCCGTAGTCTTTGAGTTGCACGCCGGCAAAATAGCGGATGGCGTCGGCCACCGAAAAACTGTTCAGCCGTTGCAGATCGACGTCTTTGAGGACCTGTGCGGGGATGACTTCGCGGTATTTGGGGATGACGGGGGTGCCGACGATGACGACCTCGTTGATGTTCTGGATACTGTCCAGTTTTCCGACGTAACGCCGGTTCGTGGTGGAATCGGCTTTATCGGATGCCTGAACTGCTGTGGAAATTCCCCCCCCCGCAATAAATGCGAGACATAGGATCGAAAGGTAGAATTGCTTCATTATGCGCTTGGTATCAATAGTTTGTTCGGTAACCATTGATTCCACAGCCGCAATGCAACGAAACAAAATGAAAAAGTGCTTTACATGCATTATCGATTCACGCCCATTCTCCGCAGGCTGCGAAACCAATCTGTCATGCAAGGCAGGTCTTCTGACTTATTCCGGTTACGACGCCTTCCCGGTTTTCACCAGTGGCTGAGATTGTCGATCCCTCATGTGTCCGTTTCCGGACAGGAACTTACAGCAGCGGGAACTGTTGCCGACTTTCACGGCATTCCCTTTTAATCGATCGGAGGCCATATGGCCTTCTTTCCGAACCTTTGCGTGGCAAAGATACAAAATTTACCAGTAATAAAAAATGTTTTTATTTTTTATTAGTCTGTGTCGTTTTATATTGGTCGCTCTGTTTATACCAATATGTAGCTTCGCCCCGCCATTCGTTCCGATCTCTATATAAATACCCGGTTGCCAATATTGTCAAAATTGATAATACGGTTAGAAATACGATTGTTCTCAGAACGATAGGTGGTTGTTTGAGATAGCGTATCTGGGTTTTCATTTCCCATAATGTATTGTTGGCGAGCTTTTCGAATTTCGTCGTATCAACTTCGTTCTTGAATTCGGATAAAGACTTTTTGAAACTTAGAACTTCAGTAATTATTGTTCGATTCTCCTTGTCGATCACCTCCAGTCTCCCCGCTAACTGCGCCAGCAACGCGTTGTATCTGTCGGTAAATTCCTGCATCTGCTCGGTTTTTGCTCCGGACAAGGCCGTATTCCGTTGCAGTTGTTCGAGCTGCTGTGCGATCTGCCCTTGCGAGCGTTCCGCGGCCTCTATCAGCCGTTCGATCCGTTCCAGCTGCGTATTCTCCCAACCTGCGTTCCCTACGCCGCCTGCTTTGGCGTTTTTAATGGCTTTGACAAGTGTTTCCTTGAGGTCTTCGTACATCTCGATTGAGAGGTCGATCTTATTTTTGTCGTTCATGGCTTTCCGGTTTTAAGGTTATATTTTCATTTTGGCTCTTCTTTTCTGTTCTTCCATCCTGCGGCGGCGTTCCATTGCGGCTATGGCCATCGCTGCAGCAGCGGCATCGAGCAGTGCCGTGATTCGTGCTATATGCTCTTCGGGACTTTCTCCCGGCTTGCGCTGCAACTGTGCGGCCGATACTCCGACCGGCGAACTGGCCGGCGGAAGCGGAATCGCGTCGATCTTTCCGCCGGGGCTAGGCGCCGCAGGCTCTTCGCGCGTACCGCCGCCCATGCCGCCGAACAACCCGGCAAATGCCGAACGGTAATTGCCTGCCGCCGCCGAGAGGTTTCCGAGGAGCTCGGCCCGATGCAGCGCCTGCTGTTGCAGGAGGGTGAACCGGTTGTCGAGTTTCGTAAAGCTGAATGCCCTGTCGATCTTCGAGCCGGAGAACTCGAAGCCGTTTTTCGAGAACAAAACCCCTTGTTTGCGGTCGGTATTTCCGCAATATTTGTAGCGCATCGTAATACCTTGATCTTTTAACTTACGTTCCAGCTCGTTCCAGTTTTTGCACTTGGGCAGGCTGCCTTCGATCGCATCGTAGATTTCGTATTGGCTCTTGTCCGGTTCGCGCAGCTGTTCCCGACGCACTTCCTCTTTACCCGGTGCGAGGTATAGCCCGTATTTCTCGGTCAGCTCCCGGCAGACCTTGGCGTTGCGGATCTTGATGTTCTTGTCCGAAATGGTCTGCCCGTTGTTCCCGACCCGGTTGTAAACCAGATGACAGTGCGGATGGGGCTGGTCGAGATGGCGAACCAAGAGATACTGCGTATCGGTGATGCCCATCTTCTGCATATACTCCTTCGCGATCCGCGTCATCAGGGCGTCGGTCATCCGCGGAGCGTCCTTGGGTGAAAAAGACAGGGAGATATGCCCGACGGTGTTTTTTAGCCGTGGGTTCAATAAGGTCTGGTCTTTGAAGTCCTGCACCATATCCTTTACTTCCGGAGGCATAATGCCTTCGGCTTCCAGTATCCGGGATTCCTCTTTCATCACATAACCCACCGTCCCCGAAAAGGACGAAGCGGATATTACCTTACCGACCATCGCATATCTGCTTCAGGAGTTTTTCGATAGCCGTGACGATCGCCGCATGCCGTGCCCTGACAGCCGCCAGACCTTTGACATTGGCCAGCCGGGTCAGCTGGTTCAGATTTCGGGCGACGCCTTTCAGTTGGGCCATGAAATCCAGTTGTTCGCGGGTGATCCGTGCTCTTACCGTTCCTCGGTCGATCAGCTGGCGCAGGACTTCGGCTGGCGGTTGTCCTGCTTCGCGGCAGAGGGCCGAAAAGCGGAGTTTCCGCTCGGGACTGAGCCGCGTGCTGACGACGTATTTACGGATGCGGCCGATGCCGACTTTCGGCCGACCGCCCTGTTTGCTGTATGTTTTTTTCGGTGTTTCCATGATAAGTGGGTTGTAAGCATTTTTTTGTTCAGACCATCGGGATTTTACGCCGGCCAGCGGGGAAGGCGGAGTTTTCGTTTACGAAAACACAACCTTGCCTTCCTTAAATCTTTACCCCTTTCCGACGCGGTGGTTCAATTTCCGCCGTTTCCGCTTTCAGGGCTTGCAGATTATTCCGAAGAGCCTGAACAGCCTTTGTTTCGGAGATGTTTTTTGTGGCTGGAAGTTTTTCCGCATGGCCTTTTATGCGGGCGATCAGATAATCGTTTACGTCCTTGTGCCCGCTGTAAAAATACCTTTGGTCGATTACCTCGCTGCGGGGGCAAAGACGGATCAGATCGGCGGTCGTTTTACGCCCTGCCTCGTCGTTGTCGAAGAAGGCGTGAATCACCGGATGCCGGGAGAGAAACGGTACGGCTTTGGGCAGGTTGACGACCGAGTTTAGAACCGCGGCGTCGATGTGCAGTCGTTCGGGATGTTTCAGCGAGAGATAAGCGAGAAAATCCATAAATCCCTCGAAAGCGATCACCGTGTCGGAACGGTTGTCGAGGGTGGTGATGTGTTTGGGCGAGGAGCCGCCTTTGAACCGCTCGGAGCGGAGCTCCCACCCTCCGGCATCGTTGCGGAACCCGACGGCGAAAAAGGCGCGGCCGTTTACCTCGTAGCGAACCTCGCGGCAGAATGCCGCGGCAACAGACGGGACGATGCCGCGCGAAGAGAGATAACCGACCAATGCCGGATGACGAAGCGGAGCGTCGGAGAGGATCCGGAGCGCGGGGACGGCGGCCGGACGCAAGACCGGCAAGGGACCTCCGGCAGCTGGACGCTCGCCAACACCCGGTGAAAGAGAAACGGAACCGGCGTCCCTTTTTTCACCGTTTTGCAGCCGTCGGATCGCCTCGCGGCTGTCGCACCGCTCCAACCGCATCACGAGGGTGAGCAATGTGCCGCCTTCGCCCAGTCCGAAGTCGTATCAAAGATTTCGCACGTAGTCCACTTTGAAACTCGGCGTGCGTTCTTCCCGCAAGGGTGAAAGATACATGCCGTAACCGTTTCGTTCGTATTTGGGCAGAATGCCCCGCCGGGCGAGGAATTGCCTGATGCTGATATTTTTCAGATCATTCATAATGTTTGTTTTTCGAAGTTTAGCGATATTGCCTTACTACCTACTACATTCGCGTAATCGTTTGATAAACAATTTGCTATGCGTAGTAATGAAGTGCATGGCAGCTTACTACCGTAGTAATTGACGTAGTAGCGTCGTAAGATGCCGTAAGGTGTTTTTTTACATCCTACTACACGCCTGCGTGTTCTTTTTCAATGTTTTGCAGCTGTGTGTAGTAGCGTAGTAACTACAATCCGTAAGAAACGAAAGGGTTGGGTGAGATTTTTTCAATGACCCAGCCGTAGACGGGATTTCCGCCGATGCGTTTCGAGCGTCGCTCGAACCCGGCCTTGCGCAAGGCTTCGCCCATGCGTTTCTCGGAGAGGTTCAGCGACGAATAGCTGCGCAGGTAGTTCAGAATCTCCACGGTGGTCATAAAGCAATCTGCGACGGCATGTTCCGGAGGCTTCTCGAACCCTTTCAGCAGCATTTCGTATTCGATGGTCTGGACATGAAATGCGGCGTTTCCCCGGTGCAGTTCTTCGATTTCGGCTTCGTCGAACCAATAGCGGAATCCGTCGTTCAGGAGTGTTCGGGCTTCGGCATATACCCGATCCATATTGACCCATATCGCCCGGTCGATGTCGATGGATAACACCTCGAAGGGCAGGAAGCACCGCGAGCCGGTCGGATCGGTCAGAAAGTCGTTCCCGTTCACCGAGGCCATGAAGCTCGCCAAGTGGGGATACTCTTCGATGTAAACGTCGTAGGGCCGCCGGTATTTGACCGAAGGAGCCGTGATGAGGTTCTTAAGCTCGTTTTCATCCCGTTTGTTGAGCGCCTTCAGCTGGTCGTCGATGTTGATGAAGAGGTATTCGGCGACCAGCGTCAACACGTCCTTGTTCTGCAGGTCGATCTTTCCCGTGAAAAGATAACTGGCGAGTGAGCGGGGACAGAGGTTGTCGAGCCATGTGGTCTTGAACTTTCCCCGCTCGCCGGTCAATACCAGACAGACGTGGTTCTGACATCCGAGGTCGTTCGTTGCATTGGCGACCACGCCGACGAGCCATTTGGTCAGGTACTCCGACCAATGCCGGGCGTTGCGCACAGTGACGGTCGCGGTCAGTTCGTCGATGGCCTGCGTTCCCGTTGCCGGCGGCAGTTTATGAAAATACGCCTGCACGGGATTCACACGCTCGGAAAAGTCGCTTTCGAGCATGCTGCGCAGGTTCTCCGCCGAGGTGGAGATGCCGATGGTGCGGTCGAGCTCCCGCCGGAAGGAGTTAAGCCGGTATTTGGTCACGGGGAGGAACTCGCCGTCGCTGCTGCGGAACTCCGCACGGCTTTTGACTGTGTTGTAGCGGAAGGCGTAATGCTCCCGCAGGAACTCCTCGATACGCTCGTTCCGGGACTGCTTGCCGGGGGCTGCAACGCTGTCTGACACCTTATTTGCCATCTTGTTCGCCGAGAATCCGTTGAATGTCCGAGGTGCGGTAGCGAACCTTGTTCCCGACCTTAACGGCTTTCAGATATCCTTTGCGGTTCCAATGCCAGAGCGTCGCATCGCAAACATCGCATAGCTCTTTGACCTGTTCTTTGGTCAGGTAACGTTCCTTGCGGGCTTCGGCGACTTGTGCAGCCAGCTCTTCTTTGGCGCGGTCGATAAGGCTTTTGGAGAAAGCCAACAGATCCTCGCCGCTTACCTCCAGCCGGATGCTGCCCGGAGCATCCCGGAGGATGGATAATAAATCTTTCATACATTGCTTTCCGCCCGTTGTGAGGCGCAGCCTTCCGGCGGACGGGAAAGCAACGCCGCCGCCCGGAAATCCGAGCGACGGCGCAAATATAATGTTATGATTGAGCGATATTTAAGCGTTTAATTCGCGGAGTGTTAAGGCGAATTTAACGAGCCTTATTGCGATAGAAAATCTTTTATTTCCCGGATGATAAGGGCCTCGCCGCCCCGACTGCTGACGGCCGATCCGATAAGCAGCGGTTCCGTCAGACGGCTGTATGCTTCCTGTATGCCCCGCTCGTGGACGATGCGGATGTCAGAGCCGTATTCCGCTTGCAGGGCATCGCGGAACGGTTTGATGTTGGTTGGAACTACCAGATAGCGCAATTCATCGAGTGCAATCTTCAACCGTGCGATGTCGGTCTGGCTGTGTCTCTTCGTGAGGTATTCGCCGATCTTTTGCCGCAACTCGTCGGGATGTGCGACGACCGGAGAAAACATTTCCACCAACGATTTGGTCGTACTCGGCCGACCGGGTTTTCTCTTTTCGTCGGAGTCTTCGGCCGGAAGAGTGCCCGCAGCCCATTCCAGCACCCGATCGCTTTCGGCCAGACGCATTGCTTCGCGGTGGGCATTCCAGTCCTGCTTGGTGCGCAGTTCTAATTTGATGGACCGTGAAATCAGCAGTTTGATCGTGGCACTCATGGTCATCTTCTGCAAGAATCCCAGATCGGGCGAGCGCCGCAGCTCTTCACAACGCTCCACCATCCGTTCGAAACTCTTGCCGAAGTAGAGCCAGCAAAGCATCGCCGGAAGGGTCGAATCCTTGCCGGGCTGTTCGCACTCCCGGATGATCTTGCCGGCAAGGTCGTGTTGTCGGGCCGCCTGTTCGATCTCATCGACATGCTCGAACAGTCCTTCATTGGCTTTGGCGGACATAAGGTGCCGATACCGGGGGATGAGGGACATGGCTTGGAACATGACCAACTGGCATCCTGCATAGTCACGGGCGTTCATCGCCTCTTCGAATGCGGCGTATTCGTCGGGGTGGGTGTTCATCCATTCCCGTAACTTCGCTTTGAAAGCCTCGTATTCTTGCTGGCCCATAAGTCGTTTCCTGTTACAATCCGATTTTCAGGTAAGAATCCCGCCGTCCGAGATACATATTCCGGTAATTCTCTTTCAATTCATCGGATAAATAGGAGTTGGCGATCAGCGTATCTAAAAGCGGATAAGAGGTGCAGAATTTGTCGAGTTCCCGTCGGATAGTTTTGTCGGGGAGCCCTAATCTTTTGCCGAATTCCCGGAAAGTTGTGCTGTTGGTCATTCCATAAGGCATAGATTCGGCGGCATTGTCTTTCAGCAACCCTTTGTCGAGAGCGAATATCCGGTCGTCTACATGCAGTTTGGTATTTATCAGGTCGTATGCCGGGGACAGACGGAAATCGCCTGATTCGGTTTCGAGTACCGAAAAATTTTTCAGATGGGCGTCGCCGTTGCAAATCAGAAAATTGAATATGATGAGATCGAAAAATTTCAGGGTCTCTACTTTCCATGCGGGCAGGTATCGTCGAATTAACTCTCCGCATTCTTCGTATGTCAAGTACTCATATTTGTAATTCTTACCGCCGTTTTGCGTAGTCAGTCCGGCGAGCGATGCGAAATCTTCTTTTCTGCGCTTTGTGCCGTCGGGTTTGACATCGAACCGTTTGGTGATATAAGCCGGTTCTCCTCCTTTGAAAAAGCAAAGTCCGTTTGCGGCGGTTTCGATTCCGAATACCTGTGACGCGATTTGCATGGTCAGATTCTCATTCGCGGAACTATATATCCGGTTGCGGAAATCGCTTAACTTCGGTTTGAGGATATAGTGGCCTTGTTCGCCTTTTTGAGTTAAAGCCAGTTTACCGTTGCGAACGATCATCGAATATTTGGGTTGTACTCCCGACAGCGAGATTCGCTCCTGATTGTGCAGAAACTCTTCTTGGGCTGCGGAATTGTTGTCGTCATCAATGGGTGTATAATCCAAAAATGGAGACACTTGCCGGCCGTCGAACAGATGTTTTATCGCAATCGGAGAGTAGCTGTCATATCCTTCGGCCAATGTGGATGGGCAAATCGTAATCGGGTTCATTGTTATAGGGGTTTTACGGTTACTGCTCCGGCAACATCCGTTTGCGCTGTTGCCAGCAGAATGCCGAAATGGTCGTTTTCATCGATATGCAGCATGCGGGATTGAACGATGCGGTTGCGGCCCTCGGAAAGCATGTTGCTGAAAAAGGGGAACAGATAGGCTGATCTATACTCCTGTTGTGTTTTGGGTAATGTCAGACTGACGGCTGGCTGCATATCATCAGCATAGTATGTATCATCGTATTTGAAAACATATTCAGTCGGCGATATTTCTGTCAATATGCCGGCTAACTTGCCATTCATGTATACTGCCCCTTGTCTC